>SKIL01000105.1 GCA_007116425.1 Bacteriovoracaceae bacterium
CAAAAAATTACACAGCTGGGTACAAGCGAATACCAACCCGCTGCGGACAATAAAAAAACGATCAAATCTAACTTATAATTGAGCTTAAAAAATGAGAAGCAAAATCTTGAAAGAAATGACCGATCGCCTGCATTCTCCTACAGATACAAACGTACGGCCATTATTTTATTTTCTAAGTTTTAGATATTATTAGTGAACTATTGCATGATGTTATTGTAATTGTCCTGGATGCGATCATTATGGGCCAAATCAGCTTCAGATCGATTTGAGTTTGCCATAAAACTTTCGGCCTTCTCTTGAACCTGAGCATCCTCAGAATCTTGAGGCACCCTGTCGCGCCAGAAAGTTTCAACCAACTCTCTTGCCTTTTTTACATCTCGCTTATACCAAGACGCATCAAAACCACAGTGAGGACACGGAATCTCTTTTTTAAACAATGACCTTCTGACAAATTCAAAGCTCCCCCACACAATAAAAAAGGCAAACAGTCCTTTAAATTGCACAAAAGGAAAAAGAAGCGTCGTTAAAAAAATGGTCGTTAAAAGAATTTGAACATAGTTCATAAAAGTCAGGCGAGGTCCAACCGTAAAAACTCTTTCGGTACGACAGAGCGGACAAAAGAAGTTCATAAACGATTTTTTATAGCGATAGTTTCTTCTATCAATAAGTACGCTGCTGGTCTTCTTCACTGGTCTTCCTCCCCATTCTAAGCCTCTCTTCAATTTTACAGGTATGTTGAGTTTTTTTTTAGTCGGCGATATTTACCTTCCCTATGTAAGCTCCTGAAAAAAGGCCCCCAGGCCTCCCTCGAGACCTGGGGTAAGATAAGACATTTGTGACGCGCATCGGTGCGCATAGATAATGTTGAGGGAGGTCCGCCGAATCCATCCAACGTCCAACCACCACGCTCTCGGCAAGATCGTGGTTTCAACATCCCTAGAGTTCAAAAACCATACCGAACTGCAAAACATAAAAAACCAATTATTTTAGTCACTTGGACATTTTATTGACGCTCCAAACTGGCTCCAGTAGCATTGAGACACTATGGGGAAGTTTTTGCCAGATTTAAAAACTTCGCTTTAAACTCGAATGGAATCGGAGAGACAAATTGATCCAAAGATCTTTCAAGGCCAAGGAGGCCGGTCAATTAAGTATCTTTTTAGGGATCTCTTTAACGATCATCATCTCGCTTCTTGCCTTCATCATAAATGTTGGATTATTTGTAAAAGCAAAAATTAATCTTCAAAATGCCGTTGACGCTGCAGCTTGGTCTGGGGCCGCCGTTCAGGCCAGGCAATTAACCAATATTGGCTATCTTAATTGGGAAATTAGAAATACCTATAAGGAGTGGATGTTTAAATACTATGTTTTAGGTCAACTTGGAATTGAGAGAACTGACCCAGATCAAATTAACCCTGATGGTAATATAAATTATCGCCTAAGAGTTTTCGATCCTACCGTCACCGACAGAGTTGACCCTTTTAATCTTCCTACTATTTGTATCCATTACGGTAGCTCGAATAATATTTGCAATATTTACAATGTTCCTGGTTTACCAAGGTTCCCAAGCCATAACGTACCAGGACTTAGTCAAAGGCTAGAGAGCTTCGTAAGTGAGATTAGAGACGTTAAGTCCGACGCCTGTGTTCACCGCTCTGTTGTTAATCAAACCACGGCCGTCATGTGGACCTACGGAACTGGTGTTCCGGACGTTTTCGACGGAATTCCAATGGTACTTTCTCATAGGCGTGGAGCATGGCCTCAGGCATTAGAACTTGCTTTCAGAATGAGAAATCTTGAGGCCATACTTAATCGAGCTCCAATTGATCAGCCTATTTGTAACCTAGGAGAATACAACGGAGATGTTGGTTGTGTAGACTTTCAATCTCTAACCTCAGACCTTCACCCCATCAACGAGAGACCTGTGAAAGCATTTCTCAGTGCCTATCGAAATCTCTCCGGAGGCAGTATAAAAGGTAACCCTAACTATGATGAGTTTGCCGGCTCCTTTACCTTAACAGAACTCCCACCTGAGCCATTTGATGCCGAACCACTGAGCTTATCAGGTCTGCTCATTCCAGATACGGAATTTGCTGGAAGTCTGGCCCTTAAAAAGCATTACGTAGACCTCCTTATAAACCCCATTAATTATGCCATCATATATACGTCATTCATCCCCGAAACAGATGTCATTGGAACTGTCAGTGGAGAAGTGGAAGAAGGGGCTTGCGCAGGAACAAAAACTGCCCTCCCTGTTCCCGCCTACATTACAGGCTTTACCAAAAATACAAACCTTATGACTTACTATGCTGTCAAAGGAGAGGCGAATTTTTCGGGCCTTTTTTACCCTTTTAGATCTCAAGCACCTCAAGGAATAAGACTTTCGGCCTATGCTGCGGCAAAACCCTTTGGAGGCAGAATTGGGCCGAGACTTTTTGGATATAGGCAAGCTGCCTCTGGCGGCCCTATAACCACAATATATCCCCGTCAAGACACGGCCGAAGGCTCTTCTCGAACGGCACCTTATATATCTGGAATTAATGTGCAGGGTTTTGCTGGCGAATTTAGACCGGGAGACCTTCTACCTTTCCAACAGGACTTTTGGTTGCGAACAACCGGTGGAGCAGGTGATGATACCATCATCGGTGGCTCTCCGGGAGAATCTACCGATACTCCCCGCTTTGGTATTCCAAATATGATCTACGACTTTGACTTAGGAGATTTTGGCAGACTAGCAGATGCCACCCCTGGAATGGCCGAAAACCTCTTTACACTAGAACCGGCCACTCCACCAGAGTCCAGTCTTCCTGCAAACCCTCCCGAAGGAACAGGCCTTTATAACGCACGTCAATTCTTACACCTGAGAAAAAGTCTTGAAGATGTCACGATCCCAGCTGATGGCGCTGTCGACGTCAATGCCTTAGATTACGCAACTGATCTATCACGAAGACCAACTCTCTATGATTCTCTCAACTTTTTGATTCCGACAGCAGGGGATCCTCACTATGCCAACACGACGGATAGTATTCCTATGGTGGAGCTCCAAGAAGATGGGCGCTCTTATCGGCTATATGCCCCGCTTTTGGATGAGGGTGGGAGTGGAACCCTTCTTTACCAAGAACCAGAGGATCTTGTTAATCGTGCTATTGAATTGATTAATAGTAACGAAGCAGCTATTCAAAGCTATATCAACAGTTTGAGATATGCGGCAGTTAAAGTTCGTGAAAGAGGAGAATCAGGTGATACAGCTGATGCTGACGCTTATAAGTCGGCCTATAATGCAATCTATCCTCTTGATGAATATCCTGCAGAAGGAGCCACTTTTAATTACACAGGGGATTGTGATTCTATGGCCGAGAAAATTGCCTTTTTCTTTTTTGGTGAAAATCAGACCGGAGGTTGTAACGGAGCAGTGACTCCAATCAAAGAACTACTTACTGACTACTTTTACAATATTAGATTAAATCAAGCCGCTAGAACATTTTATACGGCCCCGTTCCTAAGCGATTACCAGACAAATATGAACCTTTTTCATACGGCCTATATGCCAGGGCCATACCGTGGTGCTACCGAAGAGGGATTCCATACTAACCCCATCACAGAGAGTGAGGAACCACATATTTCAAGAAGAAACTTCTATTCAACGAAGTTTATCCCCATGAGAAATGTCCTCAATACAACTCAGTCTGCTTCTGACTGCTCTGCACCTGCAGACCAAAGGCATTACGCAAACTGTCAAATGCATTTAGAGTCTTCTAATCTCGGACACTCCTACCTTTCAGGCGAACTCATTCCGGGAACCAGCAACTTTAGAAACTTTATCAATGCCAGCTTATTAGAGGATTTCTCAAGCGCTGGTTTTTTGGACTTTTAAAAATCCTTGACGTTATCTTTTTGTCATAGTTACTTAATTATTGAAATTCTTATAAATTTACGTGTTTAAAATAATATTTTCATTTCTAAACGAGGGATTTGATCGTGGCCAAAAAAACATCAAAAAAGAAAGTAGTGAAAAAGTCAGCAAAGAAAAAAGTGGCTAAAAAATCAACTAAAAAGAAAGTAGTGAAAAAGGCCACAAAGAAAAAAACTACAAAGAAGAAAGTAGCAAAAAAGAAAGTAGCAAAGAAAACTACGAAGAAAAAAACGGCCAAGAAAAAGGTCGCAAAGAAGGCCACGAAGAAGAAAGCTACCAAGAAGAAGGACACAAAGAAAAAAGCTACTAAGAAAAAAGTAGCAAAAAAGAAAGTAGCAAAGAAAACTACGAAGAAAAAAACGGCCAAGAAAAAGGTCGCTAAGAAGGCCACAAA
>SKIL01000147.1 GCA_007116425.1 Bacteriovoracaceae bacterium
CAGTGATTTTTTCTCTCCAGTCATTATCTAAATGCTCACTTAATAACTGCTTCGTTTCGAGTGCCATCCAAGTTTGTACGTGAATACCGTTGGTAATATGTGTAATAGGATTCATTGCTTCGGGGATTTCTGGCCATTGACCTCGCCACATTTTTTTTTCAATTCTTCCGTGAAGCTCGCTTACTCCATTAAAAAAGCGTGAAACGTTAAGTGCAAAAACCGTAAGGCTAAAATACTTATAATCTGTTTTATGCGAAACAAGCCCTAAGTCTAGAAAACGGTGCCAAGAAATTCCTAGCTCTTTTGCTCTCGCATAAAAATACTTGTGCATGAGAGGCAGTTCGAAAACTTCGTTACCGGCCGGAACGGGAGTATGTGTTGTAAAAACACAGTTTGAAGCGCATCTAATTTTCGCTTCTTCAAAACTTAATTTCTCACGTTCCATTGTTTGTCTAATTCTTTCGATTTGAAAGAATCCAGAGTGACCTTCATTCATGTGGAAAGCGGTTGGGGTTAATTGGAGTTTTTCTAATGCTTTGACTCCTCCAATTCCGAGGATGATTTCTTGTGAGATTCGCATTTCTCTATCACCACCATAGAGTCTTGCCGTAATTCTTTTATCTTCTTCCGAATTTTTTGGATGATTACTATCGAGTAAATAGGCCTTTACTCGTCCAATCGTGGCCTCCCAAACATTTACGTGAACTTCTCTTTCAGGGAAGTCTAAAGTGAAGCTTAATTGCTCCTGTGAGTTGGGCGATAATGCTTTTTTTATTGGTAAATCTTTTGGAGGATGAATTTCATATTCATCTACTTGCTGACCTTGTTCGTCAATTTTTTGAAGGAAGTAGCCATTTTCATAGAAAAGGCCGACAAAAACCATTGGAACCCCTAGATCACTGGCCGACTTGACGTGATCTCCTGAAAGAACTCCAAGGCCACCACTGTAAATTGGGAGTGATTCATGAATTCCATATTCAGCAGAAAAGTAGGCGACAAGTTCTTTGTTTAGACCTGTGTGCTCTCCGTTGAACCAAGTGTTTAATTGTTCGAGATACTGTTCAAGTTCCCCTGAAATTTGATTAAGTTGTTGAACAAAGTCTTTGTCTTGAGAAAGTTCTTCAAGCCTTCCTTCAGATAAGGAGTTTAAAACCTTTACCGGATTTCTTGTTTTTTGCCACAGCTGTTCATCCATTTTTTCAAAGAGAGAGTATGCCTCTTGGTTTCAGCTCCACCAAAGGTTGTGACACAACTTATTTATATGGGTGATAGACTGTGGTAAATTTTCCCTAAACATAATGCTTCCTTATATTTTTTATAAACGTATAAAAGTAAATTCAAATGTTATTACATTGAAAACAAAGCGGTATCGCCCTTTCTCAAGTGGCATGACGATATTTGGTCTTTCTGGTCGGTAGGAGACCTGGCCGCTCATATTTAATGTATTAATATTTGCAGGTGATGCACCCATTTCAATATTCCACTTTTGATCAGCAAGCTTAAATTCAAAGTCTTGTGTTGAATCAATAGTAAGGTCAGTTCTCAAGAGCTCGCCATTTGTAGAAGGTCTTAACTTCATTGCTTCATCTGCTTGCCAATCAGTTTGAGAAGACATGAGGTATAGGTCTTTTCTCATCGAAGTTCTTGAGCTCGAAGTGAAGATATTAAATGATCCAGCACCGAGTCGGACAAGGTTTTGCTTGTTTCCTTTGAGCGGGATAATGTTTTGAAACTTTGGATCCCCTGTATGGTATTGTGATGACATCGTGTTAGTCACTTCATTCCACCAGGTTCTTGTGCACTCTGGGAAGTGAATCCATGCCTCTTCTTGTTCGTGACCAAGATTAATAATGATAAAGTAGTGGTGTTGGCATGAACCTACTTTAAAGCTCACGATATTGTTTCCATGTCTTCTAATTTCTTGAGCGTGATCTTGGTTGATTTCGGGGTTATTTCTTCTCAGGTGAATCATTTCTCTAACAAACTTGTGGTAACCTTCAAACAGGAGGTGTTCTTCTTCTGTTAAAAAACTAAGTTCTGGAGAATTTCTTGTATCTAAGTACTCCCAAGGTACTCTGTGAGAGCGAACAAAGCGGTCGACATCAACATCTTGTGTAGGAATCGTGTTCCCGTTTTTGGCGTTGATATAAGACCATTCATTCTCAATATTAATATCCTGGGCAAACTCCTCTCCCTGAAAAAATAGGGAGGCGCCTGGAGTCAGAAATAAGGTACCGTAGCCCATCATTCCGACTGAGTGAGTGAATGGATTGTGAATTTGTCTGAACCTGGCATGTGTATTATGTGGTTCCTCAAGAGGTCTAACTCTGTAGAAATCATTATTTCCAGAAGTCTCATAAGATAAAAAGTCAGACACGATTCTTAGGATTGGGTCTTTGTTCCCAACAACATCGTGACTTCCAAGGTAATTTACGACACGAGAAGGGGGGCCAAACGAGTATTCGCCATCCCAGTGTCTGTGATTACTATAACCCATTAGAGAGCCAACAAGTGGAGACATGTCGATATTTCGGTTGTTTTTCCTGTAGTTATCAAATTCAAGTTCAAAGAAGTTTTTAAACTTATCATTCCATTGTGAGTCGAATCCTAGCCCATTCTCACTGATAGGATAAGTGGCCCAGACATTGTCGGGAAGTTGTTCTGCCGAAGAGTAAAACCTTGGATTTTCCCGTTTAAGAAGAATATTCATTTCTTGAAGAAACCTAAAGCCATCACTACTGTTGGCATAAATGGACTCAATCATATCCCATCTGAAGCCGTCGACATGGTAATCCCGTGCTAAATTGAGAAGACTTTCCGCAATCCATTTTTGGACCATCATGTTTTCAAAGTTAGGCCTAGGTCCCCAGTCGGTATCCCCGTTGTAAAATTTTGATGTATTAATTCCTGGTCCGAGAGGATCGCGAATCAAAAAATTATTAATATGATTAATGACCACGTCAAGAATGATCTTAAGCTCTCTTGAGTGGGCCTGGTCAATGAGTTTGGCCAACTCTGCTCTGGTTCCATAAGACTGTTCAATTAGGGTTAATGAGTCTAGAGCATACCCCCAAGAAGCATTGAAGCGACTTTCATGCACAGGTAAGAACTCGATCGAATTAACGCCTAGGTCTTGAATATAATCTAATTTCTCTGCGATATCATTAAATGTTCCAACCTGGTATCTCCCATTGACCTCTTTTGGATTAAAAGCGAGTGGCCATAGTTGATAAATGATCCAGTTGTCATAATCTAAATCAGAGAGGGCCATAATTTTGTGACCATATTGCCATTTGTGGTCAATATGGGGTGAGGCAATTACTCCTCTTGGGTTTAGGTAGGCATTTAGACTCCCACCTTTACGCTCGTAAGTAATTTCTCTTGCATTTGGGTCAATTTTTACAGGACTGAAGTCACCTCTATTTGAAACTTCAACTTCTTCATATTCTCCATCTTTTACAAATTGGTAGTGATAAGTATCTCCAATTTTTGCTTCCGGTGCGTAATAGATATGAAAGCGCTCATTTGTCCCAAATGGTGCACTCTCTTTCATAACTGAACGTTTTTCGTCATTGATAAATAAATGAACTTCCTCAGCTTTTGGTTCCCAGACTTTAAACAAAGTCCCCCCATTTTCTATCGGAGTTGCCCCCATCTGACCTGGAGTCATCCAGTGAGTGACAGTATTTCTAAAGCGGTTCTCTGGTAATAATGAGTTCGTTTCCGCTTGATAATAGGAAGTTCGATTAAAACGATCTGTAAATTTAATGGCATACTTATTTTGCTCAACTTGATTGAGGTTAAGACCTTTTATTCTCGCTGAAAACCAACAGTAAGCTTGTTCATCAAGGCCATAGATTGAAGGCCACTGGGCCAGTTCTGAGTTACTCATTTGTTGAAAATGAGCGGTTTGTGAGTAAATAGTAGACTTAGTGACAATTTCAGCTCTTATGAAGTGATGACAAACATCTTTTCTTACGCGAAATCTTTGTTCAAAGCCATCAGTGTGCACCCTTTGATAGAAATGAGTTTCATCGGTGTAAAAATATTTTGTCCAATTCATAGCTTTGGCCGTAGAAGAAAAAGTTAAGAATGTAAGTAGAAAACCCGCTTTCAAAGAGTACCAAAAGTGCTTTAAGGTCATATTTTACTCCGGTCAAAAGTCTAATTATTTCCTGACAATAATTTAATGAGATCTGTTTATAACGAAATTGGATGAGTGTTACAATAGTTATTCGTTTGCAAAATTATTTACGGCGTTTTCGAGAACTTTTTGAG
>SKIL01000004.1 GCA_007116425.1 Bacteriovoracaceae bacterium
CCCATGATTCCCTTGAGTTCTGACTTTAAGTATTTAAATAAGGGATGTGCGCCCTCACCATTTACATCAACTTTAGAGTATAAAGGAAAACTTACTTTGAAGTTAAGGTCACAAAACTGTGCAATTTCCTCTTCCGTTCCAGGCTCTTGCTTACCAAATTGATTGCAAGGAAAGGCCAAAACTTCGAGCCCTTGTGCCCTATATTTTTGATAAAGCTTTTCAAGCCCTTCGTATTGAGAGGTGAAACCACATTTGCTGGCCGTATTGACGATTAATAAAACTTTGCCTTTGTAGTCTTTAAAAGAGACTTCTTCACCCTTTATATTTTTTGCTGAAAACTCGTAAATACTCATAATTACATCTCCAATATTCACAAATTGAAAAAATTTGAAGGCCAAAGCCTTGCCATTGATAAATTCAATACTATCTTACAGGAGTAAACACTGGATGTGGAGGAAACAAATGATTGACCCCTACAAAACACTTGGCGTTGCAAAAGATGCATCTCAAGATGAGATTCGTAAGGCCTATAAAAAACTTGCTGGAAAATATCACCCCGATCGCAACCCTGGAAACTCCGAGGCCGAAGAGAAGTTTAAGCAATTAAATGAAGCCTATCAGCTAATAGGTAATCCTGAAGCACGAAAAAAGTATGATCAAGGCGGACTAGGAGAAGAATTTTTAAGAGGAACAAATGCACGTGATTTTCATTTTTCATTTGATGACCTAGAGAGCGGAGTCTTTGAACAAATGTTTGGTGGAGCATTTGCTCAGATGTTTGGCCAAGCAGGAGCTGGTGCGAGAAGAGGTTTTTCTCAGTCTCAATACAATCCAAAAGGAGAGAACGCGCATTTTGACTTAGATATTAGCTTTAATGAATCAATATCTGGATCGAAGAGACTTCTTTCAAGGTCTAATGGAAAGAACTTGGAAATTAATATCCCTGCAGGAATTAAAGATGGACAAAAACTTCGCTACCAAGGACAAGGCCATCCTTCACCCTATGGTGGACCAAAGGGTGATCTCATTGTTACGGTTAAAGTCGCGGAGAGTCCACTTTATAAGCGTTTTGGCAATGATTTAGAAATGGAGCTCAAAGTTCCACTCGATACGGCAATCCTTGGCGGGAAAATGATGGTTGAGGCGCCCACGGGAAGATTTGAGTTAACAATTCCAAAAAAGATCTCAAGTGGAAAGAAGTTAAGAGTAAAAGGTAAGGGGGTCGCCCAGAAAGGAGATCTTTTTGTCCGCTTGATTGTCACGATACCCGAAAATATTGACCCCGAGCTTGATCGACTCTTAAGTGAGTGGGCGAGCTCCAAACAGGCCCACGAGACGCAGTCTTTTAGCTAAAAAGGTGCTCAAAGTCTTTCATTGAGAGCTTGCCGGAGAAGAGGTTATCGTCATCTTCAGGGAGAAGGTCCATAAAGAGCTGCTTTTTCATTTCTTGTAATTCGAGAACTTTTTCTTCGACAGAGCTTTTCATAATGGGTCGATAAACATTGAGTGGGTTTTCTTGACCAATTCTATGTGCCCGATCAATTGCTTGTTGCTCAACCGCGGGGTTCCACCAAGGGTCCATAATAAAGACATAGCTGGCAGCAGTTAAATTTAAACCGACACCTCCGGCCTTAAGGCTAATTAAAAATATGGGGGTTTTTCCACTTTGAAACTGTTCGACCTGTGATTGACGTTTTTTCATACTTTGTGAACCGTCTATCCGAGAGAACTTCCAATGCTTCTCTTCAATAAACTGTTGCATTAAATCGAGATAGGTTGTGAATTGACTAAAAACGATCGCCTGATGGCCTTCTTCTAAAATCTGTTCGAGCATTTCTAAAAGAAAGTCTATTTTTGTCGAACGAACATTTTGATGATTAAGTGTTGGCGCATTGTTGAGAGACTGCCATAAGCAAAGTTGTCTCAGTTTCAAAAGTCCTCTTAGAATTTCACCGTATTTCTTTTTAGAGTGTGAAGACTGAATCTGAGTTTTAATCTGCTGAAGAGTCAGAACATACGACTCTCTTTCTTTTTCACTCATTTCTAAAATGGTATTGTTTTCAATTTTTGGCGGAAGGTCTGTGAGCACCTGTGTCTTTGTTCTTCTGAGGATAAAGGGACTCGCTGTTTTTCTTGCGAGCAGGCGTCCCTTCGCATTAGACGTTGTTTTGACAAATTGAAGGTCACCCCAAATTCCCGGAATCGAGAGATCGAGAATATTGTAAAATTCCGCCAAATCATTTTCCACAGGCGTACCTGTTAAGCAAATCTTAAAGTCTGCCTGAATTTTCCTGGCCGCATAAGCTCCGAGCGAGCGAATATTTTTTAAGTGTTGAACTTCATCTAGGATCATTAAGTCAAAATATTGATCACTAAAGACTCCATCGGCTTCTTTTTTCATAACACCATAGCTCGTAAGAATAATCTTAGTCTCATCCGTAATCTCTCGATCTCCACCATGGTAAATTTGGACACTTATATCTGAAAACTTTTTAAATTCATTTTCCCAGTTAAGTAGGATTGAAACCGGGCAGACAATAAGAATTTTATCTACTTGTTCATAAATACTTTGAATAAAGGCAATGGCCTGTAATGTCTTTCCGAGTCCCATGTCATCGGCCAAGCAAGCTCCCAATTTATTTTCGTGAAGAAAGCGAAGCCAGTTGTAGCCGATCTTTTGATAGGGACGCATAATTTCATTTAAATTACCTGGAACCTTATACTGTGGAACTTCTTCGAGATTTGCGAGTCGTTCACAAAGAGCAATTTCATCATCACTAAGGGCGCCTTCAACACCAAGCTTTCTCAGCTCGAATAGCTCAAAAATACGCGCCCGATTAAAGGGTAAAATAAATTTTTTAAAGTCTTCCTCTTCGGGATTAGCTACATCCTTACTCGCGGTTTGATCCTGCTCTTCATCTTCCATGGCCTCATATTTTGTATATTTTTTCATGAAGCGCAGAAGATCTTTTTGCTCATTTGAAAGGAGAACGAGGCCAGATTTCGTGACGGCAATTCCCGTCTCAAGGTTTGCTTTTTTGATAATTTCAAGGTCTTCTGATGAAACATTGAGCTCTAGATCAAACCATTTGGTATTAGTTGACCTGCGCTCAAACCTCACTTTTGAGGTCCATTTAGCCATTTGATTTCGATCGTAAAATACCTCAATACCATAAAGAGACATCTCTTGATAGAAGGCACTTAGTCCTTCAAAAATAGTCGTGGTGGAAACATTATATACAAGTCTTCTGGCCTCAGGCTCAAAACTCGCAAATCGATAAAACATGGCCCCAAAGTGTTTTATAAAGCTAAGTAAAAGCACTCGAAGATAGTTTGATTCATATTCGATAAGCGTATGATTTTGAGGATCATACAGTTGAGTCAGTTGATCTTCAAAGAGAGTGTCAATAATCTCTAGCCATTCTCTTTTTTCAGATGAGCCAAGAAGTAGCCTTTTAAATGAAGTATCATTTGTTTGTGAATAATCATAAATTTTTTCGATAAATTCATATGCTTCAGTTTTTTTGCGAAAAACTCCAAGCTTTCCCTCTTCAAAGCAGAAGGCCGTCATCAATTCCGAAATAGGATAGGCGCGCTCTGTTGTGTCGTGTCCGACAAAGATCGCTTCAATCCTAAGGTGCCCCTTTTTATCTCCCGGCATAATATTGAGTCTTGCCTGAGCGTGGTGGCGAGGCAGTTCCTCTAGGGGGGTGCCTTGGATAACAATTTGAATGAGGTCTTTCACTCCAGAACTTTGAACTAATCCCATTATTTTATTTGGATTAAGCCCATGTCTTCTCGCTCTAATTTTTTGAATAAATTCTTTTAACTCTTTCGGAAGGTGATAGGCAACTCCAGTGTCCCAGTTAAAAAGATAGAGGTTTTCAAATAAACTCACTCGCGTCAGTGACCTTTGCTCATCGTCTTCAGAAGCAATTGAGTGCCCAAATGAAATTTGAACATAATACTCAATCTGTTTCTCTGGCGGCATTTGAGAAAGCTCTTCATTTGCCAGTTGAGCAGCACTAGATAATTTGGGAGGGTCTATAAAGATTGTAAGCTTGCCTTCAAAGTTTTTTGGGATAGGGAAGTGAATAACCTTTCTTGAACTTAAAAGATATTGCAAAGAAGAGTAGGTGGCAGTTGAGGGAGCCCCCTCCAGTTGATAAGGTGACTTTATAATTGTTCCATACTCTGGTGGTGTAACTCCAAAGCTAGCATTAATCGCCAAAGGGGGGCCGTCTTCAGAAATATTTTGTGCGTAAGCTTCTTCTCC
>SKIL01000321.1 GCA_007116425.1 Bacteriovoracaceae bacterium
CATTATTGCGTTTTTTTCCTAAAGATAATTTTGAACTTAATTCTTGGTATGATTCTCATCAGACATTAGTTTGGGCATTAGGTCTTGAAACAAGTGTTATGGTCTTTCTATTTATTGCTATGACTATTCTTGTATCTCTTTGTATTGTTTCAGGCCTCTTACTCTTTTTTGATAAGGTTCAATTAGACCTATCTAGTTTTTGGATTTTGGGGGCCTCAAGAGACTCTTTGGAGAGTGCCGCTGGAAGATTTTTTATCTTGTTGGCCTTAAGCTCTGTTTTGTTTGGGTTGGTGATGGGTTTTGGGTTTCTTATGGCCATAGAGATCTATGGAATTGAGATATTACCTGCTGTTTTTGTGGATAGGCAAATTCCTGTTTTTATTACACTTAAAGGGGTACTAGTCTCCTTTTTTATTCCTTTTGGAATAGGTGTAATGTTCCTTTTTTGGGTGCTCAGAAGTTTTAAAGGTAAGGTTGATTATTTAGAAAGAGTTCGCTCAGTTGGTTAGAGGAGTATGGACGTCTGTTTCAGTTTTTTTAAGAAAAGGAGGTAGACCTACGATATTGCGAGTCTACCTCATTCGGTAATTGAATCTATTTGATTTTCATACCTTGAAGTACGCTAAACGGGTTGTTTTTTAGTGGAGCATCTTGTGGTCTTTGTCCAGGCCTTCCTTGATCTCTCCCTTTTCCTCTTGTTTTTGCCTCAGCGTTAGAGTTCTTATTGTGAGTAGACCTGGTAACTTCAGCATCAGTTTTGCAACTTAATGAGATACGACCTCTTTCATGATCAATTTCAATGATTTTGACTTTTAGGCTTTCTCCAACCTTTACCTCATCGAGAGCATTAGATACAAAGTGGTCGGCCATTTGAGAAACATGTAGTAGGCCATTTTCTTTAATTCCAATATCTATGAATGCACCAAACTGAGTAATATTAGTAACAACTCCTGGGTACCATTCGCCTTCCTTTAAATCCTTTATTGAATTGATATCATCTCTGAACTCTGCACCCGCAAACTCAGTTCTAGGGTCTTGTCTCGGGGCTTTTAATGATTTGACAATATCTGAGTGAGTATACTCGCCAATTTGTTCTTTGAGTTGGGTGTCTTGTTCGAGTTTTTTGATAAGATCGCTGTTTTCTATCAGGTCTTCTAGTTTGTGAGACTGTTTTTTTGCCCAGGCCTCTAAAATTTCGTATCTCTCTGGGTGAATGAAGGTTTGATCAAGAGGGTTTTCTCCGTTGTAAATTCTTAGAAAACCAGCAGATTGTTCAAAAACTTTATCTGAAAATCTCGCAACCTTAAGTAGTTCACTTCTCTTTTTAAAGCTTCCTTTTTTATGTCTATGGCCGACAATATTTTGTGCTAGAGTAGGGCCAATTCCTGAGACGTAAGACAGAAGTGGAGCAGACGCCGTGTTTAAGTCAACGCCAACAAAATTCACGCAGTTCTCAACAATTTGTCCTAGCGTTTTTTTGAGTTTTGCTTGATTTACATCGTGCTGATACTGTCCAACGCCAATACTTTTAGGATCTATCTTTACTAATTCGGCCAACGGGTCTTGAAATCTTCTCGCAATAGAAACAGCACCTCTTACTGTTGGGTCCTTATCAGGAAATTCTTTTCTGGCAACTTCACTTGTTGAGTAGATACTGGCACCGGCCTCGTTAATCATAGTCGCATGAACTTTCTTTTTAGAAACGGCAGAGATATTTTCTTTTAAAAATTGTAAAGTCTCTCTTCCAAATGTTCCATTCCCGACAGCAATATATTGGACTTTAAATTGCTCTATAATCGCCTCGATAATTTGTGCTGACTGCTTGAGTTTAGTCTCTCCACTAGATAAGTAAATGACAGTGTCGAGAATTAACTCACCAGAGTCTTTTACGACAACGACTTTACATCCAGTTCTAATTCCTGGGTCGACTCCAAGAACTGTTTTGGGTCCAAGGTATGGCTGAAGCAATAAGTTTTTTAAGTTTACACCAAAAACATCGATCGCAGACTTGTCTGAACTGGTTTTAAGTGCTGACTTTATTTCTAGATCAAGGCTTGGATGAATTGATAATTGGTAGGCCTTATGTACACACCCTTCAAGAATACTTTCAAATAGCGGTGGTCTCTTATTGTCAAAAAACTTACTTATAATTGTTGCATTGGCCTGCTCTACATCATAAACCACGTCGACTTTTAAAATCTTCTGAGTCATCCCTCGGCGAATGGCCAATACTCTGTGGGCCGTTTTGTCATCTTGTAGTTGTGAAATTTTTTGTTCGAATTCAAAGTAGTCACGGTATTTGTCCCAATCTTTTTGCTCTTCGGCCTTCTTTCTTTTTTCGGCCTTTAATACGGCATCTTTCCAATAGTCAGTTCTAAGCTGCTCTTTGATTTCTGGAGCATGGGCGATGCGCTCGATGATAATATTTTTTGCTCCCTCGAGCGCATCTTCGGCCGTCTTGATTTCTTTTTCTGGGTTTAGATATTTCGCTAGTGTGACCTCTAGGTCTGACTCCTTGAGATCATTTAAGATATTCTCGGCGAGTGGCCCAAGACCAGCTTCCACTGCGAGTTGGCCTTTAGTTTTCTTTTTACTTTTATAAGGAGCGTAAAGATCTTCTAGCTGGTTTAGAGTGGTTGCGGCCAAAATATCTTTTTTGAGTTTGTCAGTAAGCTGTCCTTGTTTCTCGATAGTTTCTAAGATGAACTCTCTTCTTTTTTCTCTTTCTATATATTGATCGTATTGTTCTCGAATGGCCTCAATTTGGACTTCATCAAGACCTCCGGTTTTTTCCTTTCTGTAGCGAGCAATAAATGGAATAGTTGAATCGTCTTCGATCATAAGTTTTAAAACAGTTAAGGCCTGTTCTGGTGATACTTTTGCTTCAATCGCAGCATATTTAATGGCCTCAGGTGTCAGAGCTTTTGAATTTTCAGACATTTTTACCTCTTTATATGTGTCGTACTTTTTAGAAAACTTGAAGAGTATAATCAAATTGCCACAAGACGGTCAAAGAGATATGTCATAGAATCTATGAGTTTTAATGACTTGTATGTTATTTGAGTGTTTTATGAAATCAAAAACAATTGCTATTATTGGAGATGGACTGGGAGCAAGATTGATGCTCTACCGTCTTTCTTTTCATATTGAAGAGCTATTGCATATCCTTGGTGAGGATACGCAATTAAATATTATTCAGCTAGCTGACTCTCGACTTATGCCTGACACATCTACCTATAGCACTGCTCATACTGGTCATAGTGGAGTTCGGCCCGATGTGAGTCCGCTTGGGGATTTACTTATTCAGGGTCTTAATGAAGTTAATTCATTTTTTAATGAAGAAATTGATCGAGATAAAAATTGGGGAATACGACCTGCTCTTTCTTGGCACCTTGGGCCGAGTCAAAAAATCGCACATCGGTTTTCTCATCAAGATAATTTGATTACAAAATTTGATCAAGAACGTTCACTTTGTGGGCCTCTTAATCATTTTATATTTGACCCTGATGTTTTATTAAATCGATTAAGTCATGAGTCTCACTCAATTCTGAAGGGCAAACCGCGTACAAAGTATAGCAAAGTTGATTCACGTGTATTTCAATTATCACCTTTTAAAAGTGGTGATGGCCATCAGACAAAAATTTCTTATGCTGTAGGTGAGTCTATTTATGAGCTTTGTGCTGACTTCGTATATAGTTCGACTGGAGGTCATGACTATTTTGGTGTAATTGAAAAGGATAATTCAGGTGAGAATAGGATAAATTTTGGAAATATTCGCCCTGGAGTTGTATGGCGAATAAAAATGAATGAGCAAAATCGCATGGCGCTCTTTAAATGTTTAAAAGAATGTTCATGGACTGCTTCCCATGCAGAAAAGATGTTGAGCGATGGTTTTGTGCTCAATAGCTCCGGGCCTTCCTCTGTACTAACTTATCGTGCTGATAAATTCCTGATGATCGGAGGAACTTCTCAGCAACAATCTGTAAGAAGTTCAGATGAAAAAGGATTAATTTTTGGGCATGTCTATGCACCTGATTGGATTCAATTAAGTGAGATGTATCAAGTCTTTTGGGATATCTTGTTTAAATCCAGTGAGGAGTTTGATTTTTCTCGCGGTGAAATTGTAAGTGGAAATCGCCATTATCTTTCTAAGAGATTTCCGTTTTGCGGAGAGATTGGAGGCGAGAATATTTTTACTCGGTCGACTTATGCTTGCTCTAATTTTTTAGTCCGTGGACTTTATAAAAATGGATATAACTTGTCTTTTTTGGCAA
>SKIL01000271.1 GCA_007116425.1 Bacteriovoracaceae bacterium
AAAATATCATGAAAGCGAATTACCGTTGGAAGGCGAACACCCTGCTTTTTCATCTCAGCAACAACTTCATCGATGACAATCTTTGGGCCATCTTCTCTCTTCTCAGTTAAAACACAAAGTTTGCCATCATCAGTAATACCGAAAAAACCGTCACCCCAACGATTAATTTTATAAGTGCTCTCTGCTTGTTCTTTATTCCATTCCTGCATAATGAGCTCCTCTAATTTTTATTCATTGAAAGGTTAAGAGTGAGGATGAGCTCACGAACAACCTTAGTAGCAAAGACGGCGCTATTTCCAGAAGCATCGATATCTGGAGATAGCTCGACAACATCACAACCAACAAATCTTTTGTTTCTAAGAATTTTATTCATTTTAATAAATGAATGAAAAGTCTCTCCACCCGGCTCAGGAGTTCCAGTTCCCGGCAAAAAAGATGGATCAAAATAATCTAAATCTAATGTCAGGTAGATTGGACGATTCGGATCAATCGCAATGACTCGCTCAATAAAGTCATCAAACGACTGACAATTTGTTTTATGCTCACGCATCCAAGCATACTCCTCTTTCGTTCCAGAACGAATCCCATACTGAATCAACTGATGATTTGGACCAAAATGATCAAGCGTTCGACGAATAATAGAGGCATGAGAGAAATGATAACCTTCATACCCATCCCGAAGGTCTGCATGGGCATCTAAATGAATAAGGACAAGATCAGGATAGGCCTCCAAATATTTTACAATCGGAGCATAGGAAATAGAGTGCTCTCCCCCCAATGTAAAAAGGGCCGAATTATTTTCCGAGAGAAGATCGGCCGCAATCAGGTTGGAAAAATGTTCACTTCCAAGCTTCCACTGCTTCTCTTCATCAGAGCTTTCCCCAAGATCTAAATTTCCCAAATCATAAAGATTGTCAAAGTCTTCCAGATCACTGTCCATATAAGGAGAATATGTTTCTATATTAGGAGCATCGAAACGAATAGCATTAGGGCCCTTGACTGTGCCCTTACGAAAACAGGCCGTCCCATCAAACTCAAAGCCCACGAGATGAATTGAGTTTGCATAAATATTTTGACTAGGTTTGGCCGTCTCATAGACGGTATCAACAGGGGTTAAACCTTGAAGTTTTGGAGAGATAATATTTCCTTCCAATCTGTGCCTCGCTTCAAACATTTAGATATGCATTTTAATAACTAATTTTAAGTATTTAGAGTAAAAATGCGTGGGTGTAAACAGATAGTTTATCAAAGACTTAGAATTGTAAAAATTCACTGCTTTACGACCAATAATTTCCTTTTTCCATATTCAAAGTCCTTGAATATCGATAGTATGAGACAATTATTCGTCTCTCGTAACTCATGGAGTCAGGTATGCAGGACCTTCTAAAGCATTTTGAATCTAAGTTTAAAAACAATCTACATCACAACCCTTCTCCGGCATTTTTGATCGAAAGAACTCTTCAAAGAAAGGAAGGAGAGCTTTCGAGCAATGGTTCTGTCGTTGTCAAGACAGGTAAACATACTGGTCGCTCGGCCAAGGATAAGTACGTTGTTAAATCAGAGTCAACAAAAGAAAAAATTTGGTGGGATAACGGGTTAAATGAAATGACACCAGAGAATTTTGAGAAACTCCGCTCTATGGCGGTTGACTACCTCACTCAAAGTGAAGAGCTTTTTGTTTCTGACAGAAGCGTTGGGGCCCTCAAGGAGCACAATATTGGGATTCGCTTTTTCTCAAATCACCCTTCTCACACTCTTTTTTCTCAGCATCTGTTTAGAGCTCCGATGAAAGAAATTGTTGAAGGTAAAGACTTTACCATTTTACACGTTCCGAATTTAAAACTTAATCCGCAAGATGTCGGAGCAAAAAATGAAACAATTATCACAACCTGCTTTGACACCAACACGACGATCGTCGTTGGAAGCCTTTATGCAGGAGAAATTAAAAAGAGTATGTTCTGTGTGATGAACTACCTTCTTCCTGATGATCAAATCCTACCAATGCATGCCGGGGCCAGTGCACTCGAGAATGGTGAAGTTTCAGTATTCTTTGGTCTTTCGGGGACAGGAAAAACAACTCTATCAACCGATGTTGGAACCTACCTAATTGGTGATGATGAGCACGGAATGAGCGACAATGGCATCTTCAATTTTGAGAACGGTTGTTATGCTAAGACGTACAAGCTATCACCTGAGACAGAACCAGATATTTATAAGGCCTGTAACCGCTTTGGTGCGCTTTTGGAAAATGTTGTGATGGATCCAAAAACAAGAGAAGTAGACTTCTTTGACAAGTCTATTTCTGAAAATGGTCGCGCCAGTTATTCTTTAGATTTTATTGATGAAGTTGTCCAAAGCTCAACAGGAAAAATCCCACAACACATCTTCTTCCTCTCGGCCGATGCATTTGGTGTCTTACCCCCAGTTGCAAAGCTTACAAAAGAACAGGCCATGTTCTACTTTGTGCTCGGTTATACTGCAAAACTTGCAGGAACTGAAATTGGAGTAATTGAACCACAGGCCGCCTTCTCGACTTGTTTTGGAGCACCTTTTATGCTGAGACACCCAAGTGTTTACGCTGAATTATTAGGTAAATACCTAGACAAGTTTGATATTAATGTATGGATGATCAATACCGGCTGGACTGAAGGGCCATACGGTGTCGGACATCGATTCCCACTCCCCATTACAAGAAAAATTATTCGCTCAATTCAATCGAATGAATTGAATAACGCAGACCTTGAGAGAGATCCTATTTTTGGACTTCACATTCCTTGCCAAGTTGCCGACATTGAAGACTCAATTTTGTATCCACAAAAAGGTTGGCCAAATGTGGGAGACTACGAAAAGAAAGCACAAGAACTTTCAGTTTCATTTCATAAGCAAATGAAAGATTTTGGAAAGTTCTATACTCAAAACCTTGAAGGCTCACCAATTTATGGAAGAGAGTCGTAAGACCGAAGCTTTCGTAAATGATCGCTAAGAAGTGGACCAAAATTTCTCAAATCGGCGAGTACGCCAGAAACAGAGGGTTAATCAATCTTTTGATTGGCCCTTTGGTTTTTCTTGTTATTCTTTTTACTCCATTTGAGTTACCGGATCTCGAACCTGAGGCCAAGCGCTTTCTCGCCATTTTTTTGTGGGTCGCCATTCAGTGGCTCTTTACTCCAATCCCAATGTTTATGACTGGCCTCATGGGAGTTTCACTTGCGGTCATTTTTGGTGTGGCAGTACCAAGAGAGGCCCTTGCACCGTTTGCTGATCCTATTATTTTTCTCTTTTTAGGAGGCTTCCTTTTGGCCAGAGCTATGGAGGAGCTGGGCTTTGACAAAAAGCTGTCAGTCAAAATAATCACACATCCTATTGTTAAAGGCGGCTTCAAAAAAACTTTTATTGCCGTCCTTTTAGTAACTTCTTTTTTTTCGATGTGGGTTTCTAATACTGCAACAACTGCGATGATGCTCCCAATTGTTTTGGGTTTACTCCGAAGCCTTGATATAAAAGACTCGTATACAAAATCCTCCCTCCTGATTGCTATGGCCTATGCTGCAACGATTGGAGGAGTTGCGACACCCATTGGTTCACCTCCAAATATTATTGCCATCGGGATGCTCTCTCAATTGGCCGACATCCAGGTCAGTTTTTTACAATGGATGATGTTTGGGCTTCCCATATGTATTATCTCTCTTGGACTTCTCATAACTCTAGTTTTTAAGAAAGTTCCAAATGATATTCTCAATATGCCTATCGACGTTGAAGGCCTTAAAAAAACAACTCCTACACAGCTCACCTTTAATGAAAAAATTGTTATTACTTTTTTCAGCCTAACTGTCATACTCTGGTTTGCTCCTAGCTTCATCGACCTTTTTAGTCCAAAGGATTCACCCCTATCAATATGGGCAAAGGCTTCGCTAGATCCTGCGATTGTGGTTCTCTTAACTGTAACCCCCCTATTTGTCTTACCGCTAAACAGCTCTGCAAAAATTCTCACCAGTGAGAGTGTAAAGAAAATTGACTGGGGATCACTCCTACTTTTTGGCTCAGGACTTTCTCTCGGAGGCTTACTTTTTAATACTGGTATTGCCGGGTTGGTAGGAGATTTACTTGTGAGTACGATTCAGGCCGATGCATTCTACTGGGCATTAGTCCTTACAATCGCCGCCACCGTTTTCTTTACGGAATTTACCTCAAATACGGCCTCGGCCAATATTCTTCTTCCAATTATTATTGCGGCCACAATGAGTTTAGGAATTCCATCTCTCGG
>SKIL01000005.1 GCA_007116425.1 Bacteriovoracaceae bacterium
CGAGCAAATATTAATCGACTCATCAGAAAAACCTGGTGCACGACCAAAACAAAAGAAAATCTTCAAAATCACCTTGAGATGTATATCTGGTATCACAACCACGTACTTATTAAGTAGAGATATTCTGTTGAACTCAGATCTGGGTAAGAATCCCGTCGTAAAAGCCCCACGCTAGTGGGGCAGTTTTATCGATTTTTAAATTCAGGCCTTCTTTTTTCAAGGAAAGCATTAATTCCTTCCTTGGTATCTTCTGTATGAAATACAGACATAAAGCCCTCTCTTTCAAGCTCTAGTCCCGTCGCCATTGAAACACCTTCACTCACATTAATGGCCTGCTTACACTTGCCAACAATCAGAGGGGATTTTGTCGCAATTAAATCTAAAGTCTTGATCGCGTTTTCGAACATCTCTTCACGTGAACTAAAAAGCCTGGTCACAAGTCCCCAGTCTAAACCTTCTGAGGCCTTAATATTTCGACCTGTATAAATAAGTTCTTTGGCCCTAGCTCTACCAACATACTTAATGAGGCGTTGAGTCCCACCAAAACCAGGGATTAAGCCTAGATTGACTTCAGGTTGACCAAAAACGGATTTCTCTGTGGCATAGATCATGTCGCATGCCATGGCCATTTCACAGCCTCCGCCTAATGCAAATCCATCAACCGCTGCAATTATGGGTAAATCAATGCTTTCAAAAAGTAAGCTCACATCTTGACCTAAACGAGCAAACTCAGAAGCCTGCTCTGGTGACATTGACTGCATGGCCTTAATATCTGCACCTGCAATAAATGCTTTTTCGCCTTCTCCAAACAAAAGAATTCCACTAATTCCACTTAATTCTTTGATTTTAAGCGATAAAAAGTCTTTTAACTCGGTAAGAACTTTTTCATTCAAAGCATTCAATTTATCAGGCCGATTAACACTGAGGTGAACAACATGTCCCTTCTGTTCAATTTTTAATGTTTCATAAGCAAATGTCATAAGTGCTCCCTAAGCTTTAAATAATTTTAAATATTGCCCGTACCCCTCTTTCTCCAAATCTTCGAGAGGGATAAACCTCAAGGCCGCGGAATTTATACAATAGCGCAGACCTGTCGGCTTGGGCCCATCTTCAAAGACATGCCCCAAGTGAGAATCGGCCGTTTTGGAGCGAACCTCAGTCCGCTTCATGGCCAGCTTAAAGTCATCTTTTTCTTCAATCAGTTCATCATCTATTGACTGGTAAAAGCTTGGCCAACCACAACCTGCATCGTACTTATGCTCAGAACAAAAAAGGGCCTCGCCTGAAACAATATCAACATAAATTCCTGGCCTCTCATTATCCCAGTACTCATTTTCAAAAGGCGGCTCTGTTCCATCCTCTTGAGTGACTTTATATTGCATCGGCGTAAGCTTTGACTTTAATTCACTTTTATCTTTCAATTTTTACTCCCTAATGAAAATTAATTAGGCCTTTTCTAAAATAGCAGCGACACCCATTCCACCAGCAGTACAAACAGAGATTAATCCTTTCGCTCCGCTTGGCCCCTCACTTAAAACCTTTCCGAGTGAAGCAACAATTCGACCTCCAGTTGCTGCAAAAGGGTGCCCTAAGGCCACACTTCCACCGCAAATATTCATTTTATCTCTATCAATTTGACCTAAAGCTTTTGCAAGACCTAATTTATCTTTGCAAAATCTCTCATCTTCCCAGGCCTTAAGAGTACAAAGAACTTGAGCTGCAAAAGCTTCATGAATTTCGTAATATTCAAAATCCTGCAAAGACATACCTTGTCTTTGAAGTAATTGTGAAACAGCGTAAGCAGGCGCCATAAGTAAGCCCTCACCAGCGACAAAGTCGACTGCCGCTGCTTGAGCATCTACAAAACGAGCAAGTATTGGCCATCCTTGTTTTTTGGCATAGTCTTCACTTGCAAGCATAACACAAGAAGCACCATCAGTGAGTGGCGTACTATTACCAGCAGATAAAGTTCCCTCTTTCTTATCAAAAGCAGGCCTGAGAGTTGAGAGTTTTTCAATCGTCGTGTCAGGCCGTACAATCGCATCTTTCTCTACCCCCTCATAAGGAGAAACGAGGTTTTCATAAAAACCCTTCTCGTACGCCTGGGCCGCTTTCTGATGACTTTCAAAGGCAAGCTGGTCTTGTTCTTCTCGAGTAATCTTCCACTCTTTGGCCATCATTTCACAATGCTGTCCCATACTTTTACCAGTTCTCGGCTCATTAACAGTTGGCATTTTCGGCAGGAAGTCTCCAGGCCTAAATTGAGCGAGAATTGAAATTTTTTGTTGCAAGGTTTTTGCTTGAGAGAGTGCGACAAAATTTTTGGCCAGAGGCTCAGAGAGCTCCAAAGGAAGGTCTGAGTTTGTATCACTTCCCCCCGCAATTCCACATTCGATTTGCCCCAGAGCAATTTTATTTGCAATATGTATTGCCGCTTCTAAACTGGTTCCACAAGCGCGCTGAAGATCATATGCAGGTGTTTCAGGAGCAAGACCACTACCTAGTACACTTTCACGCGCCATATTCCAATCTGCAGAGTGCTTCATGACCGCACCCATTGCAACCTCTCCAACTTTTTGACCCTCGAGACCTAACTGCTGGACAAGCCCTTTAAGAGCATGAGTTTGCATATCCTTATTTGATTTATTTTTAAAGTGAGTAAAAGAGCGAACAAACGGAGTTCTAACCCCAGCAACGACGACAACATTTTTTAAAGACATTTTCGAATCCTTGAAAAAGTGAATAATGAAAAAAAGATTTCACTAGAATAATACTCTAAATTTTTCTAAGAGTTAAACTTTACTCAGTGCAAAACATTAAGATTCTCGATACTTTCTATCAAAGTCTAAAAGTGCCATCGGGATTGGTAACTTTTTCCACTCGAGTCCAAGTGCATTAGCAATTTGTTGATTTAGCTCGGTCTCGAGAAGATTGTGCTTTTGCTCGCGTTTTTCCAAAAGAGCATTATTTTGACCGCAATTTTCACCATTTAAATTTCCTTCTTTCAAAGGATTAAAACCAAGGCATCCATAGGGCTTAATCTCACGATCCAGAGAACATCCCTTAGGGCCATGATTAAAAAATGGACAGGTATAAGTTTTTCTTAAACTTAAGCCTCGAGTTGTTGGAATATCATAATCAAGTCGATAATCTTTAATTGTTTGTTCTAATCTCTTTTTTAACTCTTCATTCCAGCGATTACTTTCCTCGAGACTTCGATAAATCTCCAATGTTTCAAGTGGTGTAATCTGAACTGAATTGGCCTCGAAGGTACAACACCTTCCCCGACAGTTCATACAATGGACTCCCCTTTTATAAAGAGAGTCCATTTCACTCAAGAGAAACTCTCGTCGGTAAGAAGATTTAAACTCTCCGACGATCGAATTTAATTTGGATTTTATCATCTTGTTTTTTTATCCTAATACTATCTGCTTCAGCATCACCAGGAACCGGAAAGCTTCGAGAAAAGCTCGATATCGAGGTTGACTGAAAAAACTGCCCCTGCTCATCTGATCGATGTTCATTTTTAATCTGGCCGGATACTGTTACCATTCCCCCACTTACATCTATTTTAAGAGCATTGGGGTCAATCCCCTTACCATCTAACTCAAAGATAATATGTCTTTCATCATCTGCTCGTCTTATCTCAGCTTCTGATAATCCTCCAAAACTTGACCGAAACTGAAGACCACGTGGACGTAATTGTTGAGAAGATAGACTTTCATCAAAGTCATCGAAATGTCCGCTATAATCACTTTTTTCGAAAAATTCCAAAATCAAATCATTCATTCTACGATTCTGCTCCTCAAACATTCGAGAAAACTCTTCCATCATCTCACGCGCCGTTGGTGCAGATGATTGAGAGTAAGCGTCTGAAATAACAAGAGAAAATAGGATAAAGGGCAAAAGTATTAATCTTTTCAAATAAATCATTCTTACCTCCTCCAACTGATAATCAAAATAATTATATATAAACTCTTAAAATTAAAAGTTAAAAGAGTGTCAAAAAATCAACAAATATCGCAAACTGTCTTAAAACTTTATTTTCGTTAACGCTAATGCTAAAAACTTAATCAAACGAGTACTGGAGAACATTTTTGCAATTACCTAAGGAAATCAAGCATCTCTCTGAAGATGATATGCGCAGCTTTTTTGAGCTTAGCCCTGACCTTTTATGTATTATTGGTCAAGATGGTCGCTTTCAGTATGCTAACCAGAAATGGTCGAATGTTCTTGGTTATGAAATCGATCAAATAATTGGTGAGGAGTATCTAAACCTCGTTCACCCTGATGATATCGCTGCAACTTTAAAAGAAGGAGAACTTGCTCTTAAAAGAAAAAATCCCAAAAGTTTTGCCAATCGCTATAGAAAAAAAAATGGCGATTATGTCTGGCTCGAATGGAGATCCTACTTTGACCCACATAAGAACCTTTTTTACTGTATCGTTAGAGATATTACTGAAATTAAAAAACTAGAGCAGAGTGCTGATCAACTTGATGCTAGTCTTGATATGAATGATACCCTAGACTCCATTCGCCTTATGGTCAAAGAGATGTCTGATGATATTACGGAACCACTCTTCCAAGCTCAGGCACACTTAGATGTTTTACATGAGCTTCTTCAATTCCCTCAGATCGATGAAAAATATCTTTATAAAGAACATTTGGACCATATTAATCAAGCCTTAAAAAGTATTAGTCACAATTTTAAGGGCCTAAATCATTTAACCAGTATCCAAAGTTCAGATAGTTTACCTCACCTTTTTACGCTGCTAGAAAATATTCAATTTGCCAATCGAGGCAGACTAAAAAAACATGGATTGACGCTGGTCACTCCTTCAGTTGACCCCTCAATAGTCCTCGAATGTGAATCAAATATATTTTATAAAACGATTTACCAAATCCTTTCTTTGATTAAAGATGGGCATAAAAAACTTTCATCAAAGACTCACCAAGAATCACCGATCCATTTAGAGCTTGATAAATCGGTCTCAAAAGTTCAGTTAATTTTGGAGTATCAGGGAAAGCTCGACCTAGACTCTTCGCACAAGGCTATCTCAAATCTACAAAAGTCACTAAATCAGCACAAGGCCTCTCTCGAAATGACGAAGTCAGATAATTGGTATAGATTCATCGTAACTTTTTACTATCGCTAGGTGTTTTTTATGTCAAAAATTAATATTTCAATCTTGAGCTGTACTTCTCAAACCAATTTAACTTTATCTGAACAAATCGCAGAGGTTTGTCGCGAAAAACTAAACTCTGAATACCCACAGGCCACATCTAATTGCGAAGTTCTCAATATCGAAAAGCTAGATCTCCCTCTCTATACTCCTCCGACAGAAGAAAAAGGAATTCCAGAGGCCGCAATTGAACTTTCAATGAAACTTCAAGATTCCGATGTCATCATTTTAGTTGCTCCAGAGTATAACGGAAGCATTCCTCCGGTTATGACAAATATGGTGGCATGGGTCAGTAGAACAGGAGAAGACTGGAGAAAGTCCTTTAATCAAAAAATCTCACTCGTGGCCTCTCATAGTGGAGGTGGCGGGCAAAAAGTCTGTCAGGCCATGCGATCACAACTAGAACATTTAGGTTGTCTTGTTATCCCGAGACAAATCATTGTTAATTATTCAAAGCCTTTCGACAAAGACAACGCTCATGCCGTTTTGGCCAGTTTATTTAAATACCTAAAGGCCTGAGACCAGCTTATATGTCTAAACTAAAAACAGGCCTTAATAAAATCAAACAGTGGCTAGCACCCCACAAAGCTTCCAGTCAGCAAGTCACCCCTTACCAATTGATGGGAGAAAAGGCCGGCATCGATAAGCTTGTTAATGATTTTTATGACATCATGGATACCGCTCCTGAGGCCAAGAATTGTCGCAACCTTCATGGTGATGACCTTTCAAGTAGTCGAGAGAAGCTTAAACTTTTTTTAACTCAATGGTTGGGTGGCCCATTAGATTATAGTGACCTCTACGGACACCCAAGAATGCGCATGCGACATATGAAGTTTAAAATTGGCCAAACAGAAGTAGATGAGTGGCTCTGGTGTATGAATCACGCTCTTGACCAGCAAAACCTAACAGAAGAGTTAAGGGTAAGACTTGATCAAGCTTTTCATCAATTTGCCCACCATATGAAAAACAGTGAAGGAGAATAATATGACACAAAAAGTTTCAGAAATTTTTAACCCAGAAAAATGGGACATTGTTTCGGGGTTTGAATTTGAGGATATTACATATCACCGAGCAAAAGACCAGGGCACGGTCCGCATTGCCATTGATAGACCGGAAGTTCGAAACGCTTTCAGACCGCAAACTGTTGATGAGTTATATCGAGCTCTGGATCACGCCAGACAAAGTTCTGATATTGGTGTCGTCTTGCTTACAGGTAATGGTCCCTCCCCAAAAGATAGTGGCTGGGCCTTTTGTTCTGGTGGAGATCAAAGAATTCGCGGGAAACATGGCTATCAGTACCAAGGACAAGATGGACAGGTAGACTCAGCAAAACTTGGAAGATTGCATATTCTCGAAGTTCAGAGACTTATTCGTTTTATGCCAAAAATTGTCATGGCCGTAGTTCCGGGTTGGGCCGTTGGCGGTGGTCATTCCCTTCATGTGGTTTGTGATATGACTATGGCGAGTAAGGAGCATGCGATATTTAAGCAAACTGATCCAGACGTAGCAAGCTTTGACTCCGGCTATGGCTCGGCCTATCTAGCGAGGCAAGTCGGACAAAAAAGAGCGCGAGAAATCTTTTTTCTTGGACTCAATTATAGCGCTCAAGAAGCTTTTGAGATGGGAATGGTCAATAAAATAGTTGAGCACTCTAAGCTTGAAGAAGAAGCTTTGGAGTGGGCAAAAATTATGAACCAAAAAAGCCCTACGGCCATGCGAATGCTCAAATTTGGGTTTAACCTGATTGATGACGGACTTGTTGGTCAGCAGCTTTTTGCAGGAGAGGCCACAAGACTTGCTTACGGGACAGATGAAGCGCAAGAGGGACGAGATGCTTTCGTTGAAAAAAGAGATAAGGATTTCTCCTCTTTTCCCTGGCATTACTAATATCTACGAAGATTCAAGGATTTAGGTAGATCAGAATATAATTCAAATCACTGAATTAAAGTTTGATTTGCCTAACAACTTGATTTATATTCGGTTTGTGAAGTCAACGATTCTAAAACGGTCATTTACGCAAAGAAGCAGAAACCCTATTATATGGGACTCCAAACTTATTTTTAAGTTTGGCATGGCCACGTCGATTATTGCCCACAGTTTTGTTCTTGGGCACTATTACCAAGTCTCACCAATAACTCTCTTGGCCCAGAATTCACCATTCTCTCAAATTGCTAAAAACTCTCCTTCAACAAGTGTAGATATCATTTTACAAGAAAGAGTAAAGGCACCAAAACCAATTGAGAAGGCACCTGTCATTGAGAGAAAGCAAGAAGTTGCACCTACTCCAGAACAAGTTGTGACAACTGATAAAATCAAAGAAGAAATAATTGATGAAGTTAATACAACAGCTAATCAGGCCGCGGCCCAAGTCAAAAAATTTGAAGAAACGATTGAAACCGCTCCAGCTCCTAATTATCCGCTTATGGCCCGTCGACGAGGACAAGAAGGCATTGTTCACCTAAAAATTGAAATTGAGGACTCTGGCCGTCCTATCGATATCAGGATTGTCCAATCCAGCGGACATCAGATTTTAGATCAAGCGGCCCTTCAGGCGGTAAGACGTTGGAGATTTCGTCCTCTTGAACAGTCAAACTCGGCCCATTACTTTGTTGAAAAATCAATTGAATTTCGACTTCAGTAAATAAAAAAGCCCCACCGGAGTGGGGCCATTAACGTGCTATGTATTAAAGAAGATTGATAAAAAGGTTTAACCCTAGCACGCTTATTGAACGCTTTAAAAAGTCGCTTCAAAGCCTGCAAGTAAGCTTAGAGGTTTTCCTGATCTCGCTCCATAAGGAACTCGAGAGGCCATATACTCTTTATCAAGAATATTTTGACCTTGAACAAGCAGTCTCATTTGAGAGTTTAAATTTGCAAAGGCCGTAGCATTTAAAACAAAGTGACTGTCAACTTTACCTTCGGCCAAGTTTTCAGCACTGCTATACATTTTCGCAACATAAGTGCCCCATATGTCGAGACCAAAATTTTCATTTTCCAGCGTAGAACCAATTGTAAACTGTAAATCTGGGCTATAAGGCAGGTCATTTCCTTTTGCACCCGTGAGGTAACCATCACTACTATCGCTATAGTCTCCTCCCAATTGGGCCTTAGCAAAGGTGGCAGTTGTGTACCAAGAGTTTGAAAAACTCCAACCTCTATGCGCACCAAGATCGTAAGCCGCTTTTACCTCCAGACCATAAGTTCGGGCCTTCCCAACACTCATGCTATCTTCCACTCCTGATGCGATCGACTTTTCAGCTAAAAGATCGCGCAATTGGGTATAAAAAAGTGTCGATTCGAGAGTATAAAAGCTTCCTCTTGAACGCGCTCCAATTTCAAAATTATAAGATTTCTCATCTTTAAGTCGGTTCTCTTCTCTTGTCACAGAGCCAGGACTCGGAAGTGCAGAGCCCTTATAAACACCACCAAAGATTTGATTTTGATTATTCAATTGATAGCGAAAACTTAAGGCCGGATTAACCACAGAAAGGCTTCCCTCTTTAAGAATTGCATCGCCTCCATTATCGAGAGTTGAGAATTTAACATATTCGTAGCGAATACCTGGCATAAGAGTCAAACGGTCTGTCGCACTCCACTCATTTTGAATATAACCTGCAACCGCCTTGGCATTCTCTCCTCTGTCGGCTTGAGAGCCGGGAGCTCCTCGATCAATTGAAGAAATAGCGCCATTAATTTGAGTATAGGTGTCTTGATGTTGAAAGCGCTTGACTCTGTCGCGGTGAAAGCGCCACCCCATGGTCAAATTGTGATCACCTAGTCCAAGGTTCCATCTTTGCTGAACACCACGACTTTCATAGTTTCGTGCATTTGCTCGCACACGAAATGACCCGTCTGCTGTTCCGTTTAAAACGCCGTAATCTGCAGGATTAGATAATGGACTATTGTTTCCAGCTCCTGAGTTTACATCATGGAGCTTATACCAATTGCGAGAGAAGCGATTATAGTAACCTGTAGTCGTCACATCGACTCGATCAGAAAAGGCCAAATAATGCCGAAGGTAAGTTCGATCTTGTTCGGTATCAATTCGATCAAAGCGAGTTGCTGAATATCGACGATATGGATTTTGTGCAAAATCTTCATCTGTAAGTCCAACATAGGTTTCATTCGCTTTCATATCAAACCGTCCAAATCCGGCCTCAATACTTTGATACATTGTCGTATTGAATTCATAGGCAAGTTTGATTGAAGGGTCAAAGATTCGATGTCCCGTTTCATCTGAGTAAAACTGAGCATTTTCTAATGAATCAATTGTTTTAAACCCATCTGTCGTTCTGCCAACACCTTCGATAAGGTATGAAAAGTTTCCGATTCGATCTCCATGATAAATATGCGTTTGAGTCTCATTAAAACTTCCATGCATTACTTTTACATAAGATTCAGACTCAGTAGGAATCGGGGTTGAGAGATAGTTTATCACCCCTCCCGATGTGGCCGGGCCGTAAAGAACTTGCGATGAGCCTTTTAATACTTCCAGTCCAGACATTCGAGAAACATAAGGAGAATAATAGGCCGCAGGTGCCGAATAGGGGGCCGGCGCCATAAGAATCCCATCCTCCATCAAGGTGATACGTCCACTTCGATTAGACTGAACTCCGCGAAATGAAATATTTGGAAAAAGGCCGTAACCATCTTCCTCAAATAACGTGACACCTGGAACATTTCTTCTAATGAGATCATTAACATTCCCAGTATTGCGAGTTCTAATTTCTTCAGAACTTACATACTGCCCACTTCCAGATAATTGTGCCTGGGCCTCTCTAGAGCCGATTACAACAACATCAGCAGACATGGCCTGGGGAGCGATAAAAATCAACCCTAGCCCAACAGCAAACATAGAATTTGAAGTATTTAACTTCATATAGACACCTCATAAAAAATAGTTAAATATAAACACGTGGCGTTACACCAAAGTTTACACAAGTTCACAAAAGTTTGATTAATCAAACTCAAATTAATAAAGGCAAACCGTTTGGTCAAGAGTTTTATGACGGATAATAATGAAAAATGAATTACATCTGAGATTGATTCACTACCTTGAGACACATAAAGTTAATTATGAATCTCTCTCTCATCCAAGTGCACAAACATGCCAAGAGGCCGCAAACCTTAGAGGAGCAAGTTTAAGCATTGGAGGGAAAACACTCCTGATCAAAACCTCAAAGCAAAGTCACACTCCTGAAGAGTATTTCCTTTTTACTCTCGCGGCCGACCGAAATCTGGACTCTAAACGAGTAAGAAAAATTCTTGGAACACATAAAATGAGATTTGCAAATGCACAGGATCTATTCAAAATAGCAGGAGTTGAAAAAGGGGCACTTCCCCCTTTTGGCAGACCACTACTCCCCTTAGATCTTTACTTAGATGAAAGTATTCTAGAAAATGAGCTCATTGCTTTCAATTCGGGACTCACCACTCATTCGATCATCTTAAGAACAGAAGATTACCTCAAATTAGTCCAACCAAAGATTAATCAATTTTCAAAATAGTTTGAGCGTTAAGAATCAAGAGCATTAAAAGATTTAATTTTTGTATACTTTGCTCCATCAGCGCTCAGCTTAGAGTGATAGAGATGAAAGTTTAAAACATTAAATCTCAATGATTCGTAACCACTAAAGGACTGCATAAATGGGTTGATCAGCTCAATTGACCGTGGCCTTAAGCGGGCCAAGGTAATATGAGGAATAAAGCGCTTGCCCTTTAAATTACTTTCTTCAACAATTTCTAGTGGTGAAAGATGTTCCTTTATATCTTGGTGCAAATCAAAAATGGTAAAGGATTGATCTTTTTCAAGACCTTCAACTTTGGCCCACAGGGATCGAGCAGTTCTCCCTTGCTTAAAAAAACCAACTCCGCGAACTTTACAATCAAAACTTACCCATTCGATTAATGATAATTGATCAGATATAAGCTCAATCTCAGACTCATCACACTCACCTAGAAATAAAAGAGTGATGTGATAAACAGAGGAGTCTAACCATCTCGCATGTGACAGTTTTACTTTTAGCTCTGACAACTCTCTAGAAATCTCTTCGGGCAGACTAAGGCCAACAAATAAGCGAACCATATAATTTACCAAAAAAAAGGCCCTCTAAATTAGAGGGCCTACGCTATTTTTATTTAAAAAATAAAATTACGCTAAGATGTCATGAGGACGAATTGTCTTGCGCCCGTTAGCTTCACAACGCTTTTGCGCTTGATCTACTAGCCAGTAGACATGCTCATTTAAAGCATCTAGAGTATCAGAAGAAACATTAAACTTCTTACCTTTCAACGCTTCTTTTGTTTTAGAACCAACAAGTAGCATTTCTTTTGAACGCTTTACTGTTTTCTTAGCGGCTTTTTTCGTTGCTTTCTTTTTTGTTGCTTTTTTCTTGGCCATTTTTTACCTCTTCCTTGTTAAGAAAATATTAAACTAAAGACTCATCTTCATTGATGATATTATAATTAGGTTGTTGCTTCGGCCTGTGCTTCCGCAGAGTCATCTCCACTTTCAGATGTATTATCAGATGCATCATCATTTGCAACTTCTTCAGTCGCTTCAGGCTCCTTTGGCTTTGGAGCTTCGATGAGGCCTTCATCTAGTAGAATTTTTGTCTTATCATCACCATTGACCCAAGCACCTCCGGCACTTCTGACTCCATAGCGACCAGAGCGTTTTTTAAAAATGGTATAACGTTTTGTCTGCTTGACAACTTCCATGAATCCTCCAACTCAATTCTGGTGATACAATGAAGAATTCTAACCACCCTTTTCTAGTATTTCAATCTCTATTCATCCTTTCTTCTCAAAAATAAGGAATTTTTGGCCTTTAACGCTGCAAAGCTTTTTTCTAGCGGCAGAAACCGCAAAAACATGGCCGAAAATGCTAAAGTCCATTAGAATTTTATGACATTTGTTAATTAAGTCCCGGAGGGAAAAGATGAATAATAACGATCTACCAGATTTATTAGAAGGATTGAGCGAAACAAACCTCTTCAAAAGAGAATTTTTACAAAAAAGAAAAGTCTTTCTTTGGGGGCCAGTAAATGATGAATCGAGTCGAGACGTCGTCAATCGCCTTTTAAAACTGGAGATGTTAAACCCGGGCGAAGAAATCACTCTCTATATTAATAGTCCAGGAGGAATTGTGACCTCTGGAATGATCATCTACGATACGATGAAAATGATTAGCTCTCCAGTAAAAACTGTATGTATTGGCCTTGCGGCTTCAATGGGCTCAATTATTTTATCCGGTGGAACAAAAGGAAAGAGAGAAATTTGGCCAAGTGGTCGAGTGATGATTCACCAACCAAGTATTGGCGGTCACCTTTTTGGTCAGGCCAGTGACCTTCAGATTCACGCCAAAGAAATCAGCAAAACAAAAGAACTAAGTGCAAGAATACTGGCCGAAAATACTGGTCAAAGTATTGAACAAGTCAAAAAGGATTTTGAACGTGATTATTGGATGGACTCTGAAGAGTCTCTAAACTACGGCATCGTAGATAAAATTTCTAATACGACAGGTTTTTAAAAATTCTCGATATGGCCAAGTCATCCGACCTACTTGCGTGGGATAGCTATCTTCACGACGCCAGTTGGAAAAAGCATCTTTTGAAAGAATTTGAGGCTCCCTATATGCGGGAGCTTCACTCTTTTATCCAATCCGAACTTAAGAACGGAGTACGAGTTTACCCAGATATTAAAAATATTTTCGCGGCCTATAACTCATGTCCCTTGCAGAAAGTGAAAATAGTTATTCTTGGTCAAGATCCTTATCATGGAGAAGGTCAGGCCCATGGCCTTGCTTTTTCAGTTTGCCCAGAAGTCAAGATTCCTCCAAGTCTCAGAAATATCTACAAAGAACTTAATGCTGATATCGGTTTTAACATTCCAAAGCATGGACACCTTCAGTCGTGGGCCGAGCAAGGAGTTTTTCTACTGAATACAGTTCTCACTGTCCGCCAAGCTAATGCTGGCTCTCATCGTAAAAAAGGATGGGAGAAGTTTACGGATAAAACAATCCAAATTTTAAATCAACAAGATTCTCCAATCGTTTTTTTGCTCTGGGGTTCTCCCGCTGCCGAAAAAGAAAAACTTCTTAATAACCCAAGGCACCTTATCTTAAAAGCGCCTCACCCGTCCCCTCTATCAGCTCATAGAGGATTTTTAGGTTGTAAGCACTTCTCACAGGCCAATAATTTTTTGCAAGCGGCCAGACAAAGGCCAATCAACTGGCAAATTTAAATATATTTAAGCGAGAGCAATTAGCGCTGTTCTTGCCATAAAAAACACAAAGAGCTATCTATTTAGAACTAAAAATATAAAGAAAGGTTCAAAATGGATTACGCTATTTTCTCTGAAAATCTTGATAAAAACTTTAGAAGTTACCATAAAAAACCTGGCCTCATAGGTTCTCTTTCTTCCTTTATTAACCGAGACTATATTGTAAAAAAGGCCGTCGACAGCTTTGACCTAAGAATTCCAAAAGGCCAAATTACAGGTCTTCTCGGTCCCAATGGAGCAGGAAAGACAACTTTGATGAAAATGTTTACAGGAATTGTCGTACCAAGTGGTGGAACCTTGCAAGTGGTTGGGCACACTCCATCTAATAGAGAAAAAGCATTTAGAAAGAAAATCGCTCTCGTTATGGGTCAAAAGTCCCAACTTTGGTGGGATATTCCGGCAATGGATTCCTTTGAATTACTTCAAAAGTATTATGAAGTATCAGATGAAGATTTTAAAAATAAAATTGGTCTCATGGCCGAGCTCTTAGATGTCTCAAAACTCTTACACATCCACGTTAGAAAGCTCTCTCTTGGAGAAAGAATGAAGCTGGAGCTCATGGCCTCACTTCTCCACTCTCCGGAAGTTATTTTTCTTGATGAGCCAACGATTGGACTTGATCTGATTGCACAAGAGAATATTAGAAAATTTATTTCTGAGTACCATAAAGTCCATAAAACAACTTTCATCTTAACCTCACATTATATGGCCGATGTTCAGGCGCTTTGTTCAAGGTTAGTTTTAATCGCAAATGGAAAAAAAGCATTCGATGATTCTATCGAAAAATTTGAAGTTATATTGGGTAATGAAAAAACGCTCTTTTTTAGCTTTAAAGAATCAATTGATCCTGAAACACGCAATCACAGTTTATTTTTAGACTATAGTGCTGAGTGGAATGAAACCTTTAAAGGTGTTGAATTGAGGGTTCCAGAAGAGCAAATTAACTCAATCTCAACTCAAGTTCTTGAAAAGTTCCCAGTACTTCAATTTGGTACAGATAAAATGCCCATTGAAAAAGTTATGAAAGAACTTATGCGACGTCCTGATTTTGTTAACGGTGAAAAATGAATAATTTTTATAAATGGTGGCAGACGATTAAAATCGCCTGGTCCAACTACCTGACATATCGTTTTAACTTCTTTCTCCAAATCATTGGGCCCTCACTCGTTTTTTTCTTTATCAAGTACAACCTTTGGTCTTCGATTTTTTCGAGCAGCAATGGAACTGAAAACGTTATTATTCAAGGCTATTCTTTTGAGGCCATGATTTCATACCACGCTTGGAGCCTAGTGATCGCTCTTTTGGCCCAAGGCCATAGTGCTCACAATCTCTCTGAAGACATAAGACTCGGCAGAATATCAACGTACTTAATTTATCCCTTTAATTTTTGGGAGTTTCATACGGCCAGTTTCTTGGCGTTTCAAGGTCTCCAA
>SKIL01000255.1 GCA_007116425.1 Bacteriovoracaceae bacterium
AATAACTAAAATTTTTACTTTTTCTTTATTTAAATCTTTAACCATAAAAAACCAAATTATGATCTTACCAGCGGTAAAATTAATGTAAAAACACTTCCACTCCCATATTCTCCAGATGTTACTTTTATATCACCTTTATGGAGTTTTGCTACTAATCTCGCCATATAGAGGCCAATGCCACTTCCCTTTCCAGTGGCATTAACTTGATAGTATTTTTTAAATATTTTTTTCATTTGAGACTTTTCTATCCCTATCCCATTATCAATAAAAAGAATATCAACATATCGATACCTTTTTTTAAATTTAATTTCGACACAGGGATTAGAATTCTTATTATAAATAAGTCCATTGCTAATCAAGTTCATTATCAGCATTTCAAATAAAGTCTGATTGATCATAATCTTGCCATAATCACCAATTTTTGAAAAATGAACAACAACTTCACCTTTCTCAAATGAACTCATTTTTTTTTGAACAAACTCATTAATAAATTGTTCAGGAAAGACCTCAACAAACTCCTCACGACTTTTCTTATCTTCGAGCTTGGCCAATTGAAGTATCTGCTGGATATTATCAGACAGACGATCAGTGTCTTTTTTCATCATTTCAACATATTTAAGAAACTTCTCACGAGGTAAGTCATGTTTGCTAAAGGTTTCCAGAAAAAGTTTTAATGATGCTACGGGAGTTTTAAGTTCATGAGTAAACCCATTAATAAAACTCTGTTGTTGTCGAAGAAGTAGAATCATTTTCTGGTAATAAATATAAATTAATGCAATACCGACAACAATGAGTCCAACCAGAACTGATAAGATAAGAATGACTACCCATGTTTCAAAATCTAAAAACTGTGGAGCCTCTAAGTTATGCTTAGCAACAAAAGCCTCCATTGTCTCTGTTACTCGCAAATAGGAACGAATATAAATAAATAAGGAACAGGCCAAAGCAAGTAATGAAAATATAAAGATAAATAGCGGGTGGTAATACCACTGAGTACGAATCGGATTCAAATTTCACCTACACAACGCTGCACTGTAGCGTGACCAGCTTATATATTTGGCCAAGAATAACAAAAAAGTTTGGCTTATCCCAAGATATTTAACACAAATGACACTAGAGACTATAATGCACAACAATACACCTATCGAACTGGCAAAATATATTGATCACACACTTCTAGCTCCAGATGCCAACTCAAAGCAAATTGAGCGGCTCTGCTTTGAAGCAAAAGAGTATGGACTTTATAGTGTTTGCGTTGCTCCTTATTGGGTTCATTTTTGCCATCAACAACTTGAAAGTTCAGATGTCGAAGTATGCACAGTAATTGGGTTTCCTCTTGGGAATGTTATGACAGAAACAAAAGAACTTGAAACAAATCTGGCCAAAAAGAATGGGGCCACAGAGTTTGACATGGTCATGAACATTAGTGCCCTAAAGTCTGGGGATAACGAGATTGTAGTAAATGACATATCAAAAGTAGTTAGAGCCGCATCACCTTACAAAGTAAAGGTTATACTTGAAACTTGTTTACTAACTCAAACTGAAATTGTGACAGCTTGTCAGCTAGCAGAAAAAGCTGGTGCTCACTTTGTTAAAACATCAACAGGATTTTCCAAGTCTGGAGCGACCCTTGAGGTCGTAGAACTTATGCTCAAAACCGTCGGGCCTAAAGTTCAGGTAAAGGCCAGTGGTGGTATTCGCGATAGAGAAACTGCCCTTGAATATATTCGCCTTGGAGTTAAAAGAATTGGAACAAGTTCTGGGCTCGAGATTCTAAAAGAATTCTCTTCGAGTTCCACGAATAAAGATAATTATTAGGATCTCATTTGTTAAAAAAAGACATAGGCAGTCCACCCATACGATGAAGCTTCTCTATACTTTTTGGGACAATTCCAGTTGAAACAAGTCCGTCCTCAGATTGCATAGCAATTGTCTGAGATAAGATGTTGGGACCTTCCATTCCTGTAATTTCTTGAATTTGGTCAATCACTCTCACACCGTCTCTATTTCGACTAACCTGTACGATGAAATCTACGGCCATACTAATTTGCCTGCGAACAACATGATAAGGAACTTCAAAACCGGCCAAAAGAAATAAAGTTTCAAGACGATTTATACACTCAGCAGGTGAGTTAGCATGAACACTAGTCATACTCCCTTCATGCCCTGTATTCATAGCTTGTAATAAATCAAAAAGTTCACCACCACGAACCTCTCCAATGATAATTCGATCTGGTCGCATCCTAAGAGTATTTTTAACTAGGTCTCGAGCACCTAAGGCGGTTTTAGTGGCCAATTCTTTCCCGCCATACTCTAATCGAACAAGGTTAGGGACCTTAAAGTTAAGTTCAAATGTGTCTTCGATTGTCACAATTCTCTCGGCATAAGAAAGTTCATTAAGAAGTAAATTTAAGAAAGTTGTTTTACCAACACCAGTCCCTCCAGATACAATGATGTTGAGACGAGCACTAACCATAGACTTGAAAAAATCAACCCACTCATTATCTAAACCAAAAACTCCTGGATTTTGTTCAAAGCTCTTAATCGATGTTAAATATCTTCTTATAGTGATCGCGGCGCAATCTCTCGTATAAGGTTCGACAATAGCATTAATTCTACTTCCATCTGGCATTCGTCCATCTAAGATAGGACTATTATTGTCACAAACTTTTCGATTAAATTTTGCAACATCTGTAACAAATTCATAAATATCAGATTTCGTTAAGTCCACTTTCAACTGAATAAACTGACCATCTCTTTCAACAAAAACAAGCTTAGGCCCATTGATAACAATCTCCGTGATCCCTTTTTTTTGTGCCAATTCATTAAAAAGATTCCAAGTCGTGTTGTTAGGATTGCTTTGAAAACTGCTCAAAATACACCTCAAATAATTTGATCTCTAAATAACTCAGGATCATGAATAGACGCTGAGTAATTCAATAAGTTCGAAACAAGTAACTCTCTTTGAGAGTCAGTTAACAAATCATATATATAGTCAAAATGATGCTTTGACTTTAAAAGTCGACCTAGCTCCTGCTCACCCAAAAATGTTCTTAAGTGCCACAAGACTAATAACACCCAATCTAACTTCACAACTCTTCCAGAAGATAACTCTAACAAGTCAACAAGAGAGTGATCTATCTCAAAATTAAAGTTTGCAAACTCAGGCCGTCCCAGATAAACAGGATTTTCTTTTTTCAAAGAAATAAACTTTAAATATAAGGAAAAAAGAAAACCTCTCCCGTAACCTGCAACGATTCGACTCCGCAAACGTTTTTCATTAACAAGAACATCGTCCAATAATGAGTAGTCCAAATCTTGTGAGAAAACATTATAAGCTTCGTAATGCAAATAGCACAAAGCTAAGCGGTCACGAATTTTATCCCAACCATGCGCCTTAAAAAGCTGAGACAAATCAAAATCGACTTGCCTTTTATCATAACTTAAGGCCAGCAAGGCCCGAATAGACTTATCGGCAGAAATAAAACTGCGCAAATCACCAAGCTCCCTTGCAGAACTCTGCATATTCGACTGAAGCAGTCTAGAATAAGTAAATGGAAGAATACAAACTGGTAAAATCATTAACTATATTCTAGCTCTATTCATTAGAGGCAACAAGTAATCAAGTTTTCCGCATTCAAGAAATGAGATACAATGAAATAAGTGAAATGATTTTAAAAGGCATAAAATGGATGATAATCTAACCAACAATAGGCTACCTATTCTGGAAGAGTTGAAGCTAATAGACTTTGATTATAAAAATATTGAGTATGCTCTCTCTCACTTAAGAATTGGTCAAGTTCCTTACTACATAGACTTGTCTGACAAAAATGAGCAAGAAATCAAAAAAGCAATTGATCACCTAACGAAATATTTTAAAAACAATAATCATAACCCCCTATTTCCTTATCCTTTCTATGTCATTGGAAAAATAAATAAAAATGACTCTATTTTTCCAGTTTTAACTGATAAATCTCATCTCCCGGGTCACTTTTTCTCAAAATCAAGACGCCTCAAAAATAAAGAGGTTTCTTTATTAAATAAAAATGTCATCACTGCGACAAAAATCGCACAAGATGACCTCACAAACAAAGTAAAAGAAATAAAAATGATTATGAGAGAAAGGGCCGACCTCGGAAAATATACGAAAGAAGCGATCTTTTATGAAAAAATCCTCAAACAGATAAAAACAAATGACTAAATATGAATGATAAAAAGTTTAAGAAACTCAAATTAG
>SKIL01000383.1 GCA_007116425.1 Bacteriovoracaceae bacterium
ATGATTCCGTAAAACTCATGGCCCGATCAAGTTGACTCTGATCATTTAAACAATAGAGAATAAGAAAGAACTTCTCATTCTGCCTTAACATTTCTAAATACTTTCTTTCACTTTTTTCCGTGAGTTCATCACTTTTTACAACTTCAACAGTACTCACCCTTTGAGGAGCAACTGGAAGCGAAGGAGTCAATTGAAACTCAACACCAAGCTCGCTGGCCGTCGAAATAATCATATCGAGTACATGGGAATCCAAGTTTGGAGTGGTTTTTAAATGGGCCATAAAATTTCATCCGTGATTTTTAATCCGTGACCAATTAAGTCGTGCTCTATCATAGTATCATAAGCACCTAAAATTCAAAGACTTCTCCTATCCACAGCTTAGGCCTTTTTGCCACAATATATTGGCGACCATCATTAACTTTTTATGATCTATATCACATTCAGTCTTCCTATCTAAGTACCTGAAATATCGTAAAGATATTCGAAACAAGGCCAAATTATTAAAGCTTCATAAAAACATGACCGATTAGCCATAGTACTGAGATAGAATTAACTCAGAGCAACAAGCGGATTCAAGCAATATGACCAAGAAGAATAATGTCATTTCACTACCTGAGCTCATCACAAATGTAGCGATGATGAAGCTCAATTCGAAGGTTGCACAACTTGAAGAGAAGCAACGTGAAACCTGTGAAATGGCGGTAAGAAGTATTCTTAAAGCATTAAATTGCAAAGATGAATATACTCACGGCCACAGTACTCGAGTGGCCTACTATAGCCTTTGCCTTGCTCGCGAATTAAATCTCTCAGATGAACTTCTTTACGATATCGAAATAGCAGCTCTCTTTCACGACATTGGAAAAATTGGCGTGCCAGATGATATTTTACGAAAACCTGACCGTCTCAATGCTGAAGAATTCGAAATCATGAAAAAACACCCAGAACTATCTGAGGAAATCTTAAAAGGCTTTGAGCCGTTTGAGGAAATTGCTCGCTATACTCGTCATCACCACGAACGCTATGATGGAAGAGGTTATCCAGACGGACTAAAAGGTGAAGAAATTCCTTTTGCATCACGAGTGATCCTCATTGCAGATACATTCGATGCCATGACATCAACAAGACCTTACCGCAAAGGCCTATCTTACGAAGTGGCCTTCGAAGAACTACGCGAGTTTTCCGGAAGTCAATTCGATCCTAATCTGGTTGAGCCTTTTATTAAAGCGATGGAGAAGGAGATGGCCAAGCAGGAGGATGAGTTTAATCTTACGGTTATGCAGGGTCATTACAAAAAAGATGCCGCCTAAAAACTGACCCACAAACGTGGGGCTATTTAATTCAACTCGCATTACTTTTTAAACACTCGTGATTAATTCTCAAGAACGCACAGCGTCTAGTCCGCCGTAGTTTTAAACACTTAAGTTAAAATTAATCGGAACATAGTATGCACTATACGAAACATGAGCAAAAAATCATCCTACAAAGCCAGCTGCCCCGACTTATCCTGTAACTCCCCTCAAAAAATCAAGAAAGATGGATTTTACTTTCGTAAAAATGACTCTCGGAAAGTACAGCGTTTTAAATGCTTAAGCTGTGGTAAGAAGTTCTCAAGATCAACCTCTCAACTTGAATACTACCAAAAAAAGAGAAGAGTTAACCATTTACTATTCAAATTACTTGTAAGCGGTGTCTCACAAAGAAGGGCCGCTCTAGTTTTAAGAATCAACAAAAACACTGTTACACGAAAGTTTTACTATCTCGCAAAAAAATATTCTTTAAAAAATAGAGCGTGGCTCCAACAAATAAAAGATAGATCGATATTTAACGTTCAAGTCGATGATCTCATCACAACAGAACACACAAAGCTAAAACCACTAACAGTGTGCTGCGCAGTAAACCCTCAAACGAGAGAAATTCTTGGAGCGAAAGTGGGCAGAATCCCTGCATTTGGACTTTTGGCCGAAAAATCCAGAAAAAAATATGGAAAAAGGGAAAACGAACACCCTAAAGTTTTAAAAGAGCTCTTCTGTGAAATCTCTGAAAAATTATCACAAAATACTTTAATCCAATCGGATGATCATAAACTATATCCTCATATTTTTAAGTTATACCTCCCTCATGCCCAACATCAAACTTATAGAGGAGAAAGGGGTTGTGTGAGCGGACAAGGAGAATTGAAGCGAGTTTACTATGACCCCTTGTTTGTAATTAATCACACCTACGCTATGCTTCGTGCAAACATAAACAGATTAGTCAGAAGAACCTGGTGTACAACAAAAATAAAAGAAAACCTCCAACGACACCTTGAGATGTATATCTGGTATCACAATCACATACTAATTAAGCAATAATTTTATTTAAAAAATATTATGGACTTACCATTTTTAAATTGAGCCCCATACTAGTGGGGCAGTTATGAGGCGAGAAGAAGGGCTGGGTTTGAATCGTCTTCCAACTGTCCTGGGTCCAAAGTATTATACTTCCGAACAAGCACCTCAACATCAAGAACAGTAATAGCTTTTTGCTCAATAAAGGTAACCCCTTTAAAATCCTCACTATTCACAGCAATTGAATCAAGTGGCCCATAAGATAGAGATATATCCTTAATTTGCTCAACGACTAATCCATATTTTTGACCCTCAACATCTACGACAGCAACATTGATACATTCATTCGTATTGAGATAGTCAGAGAAGGATGAAGAAGTAAAACCTAAAACTTTTTCAGTAAATAAAAGCTTTAAAAAAGAATTATCATAGCGAACAAGTGCATTGCGACCAGAAAATTCGACCCTAGACTTTGAAAACTCTTCAAGTCTAACAATTTTATCGAGCTCTACGGCGTAGCCTTTCTTATTCATGAAGTCGCATAAAATATATTCTTCATAGTTATTATTAACAGTAGACTCTTCCATGGCCATTTGATCCTCATGTTTTCTAATTGCATGCTCTCCGACCAAGGCCATTTCTTTCGCCAACCCTTCAATGTTAAGAATTAGAGAAACTTCGCCATTGGCGACAAAACTTGCTCCAGAAAATGAGGGAATTTTTGAAAGACATGAATTAAGCTTCTTTACAACGACCTCTTCAATATCAAAGATCTCACTTGCAACGATTCCGAACTGATAATCGCCATGCCTTACAATTACTATAGCGCATTCATCTTTATGAATATTTACAGTTTGCCCCTGTTCCCAAAATTCAGAGATATCGACAAGAGGAATCAAAACGCCATGATGTTTAATAACATTTACACCTTCAAGTTCAATAATCATATCTCGTGATAAGTCATCAACTAAAAGGACTTCACTAATATCATCAATTGGGATGGTGTACGTTTCTTCTTTTATTTTTAATAGTAGTGATTTGATAATCATTACTGACTTTGGCTTGGGCAAGATCAAATGAAATGTTGTTCCGACTCCTAGCTCAGATTGGATTTGAATTTTACCTCCAATATCCTCCACAGAGCTTCTCACCATATCCATTCCAACGCCTCGTCCTGAAATATCAGTCACTTCAGCGGCAGTACTAAATCCAGAGTGAAAGATGAGTGCAAAAATCATGGATTGAGGCATTAAATCAAGCTCTTCCCTTGAAGCAATTCCTTTTTCTATGGCCTTATTTTTTAAGACCTCACAATTTATCCCCTTTCCATCATCAATAATACGGCAATGAATATTTTCTTCATCTTCTTCAAATTCAATTTTAAAATCACCCTCGACTGGTTTTCCGGCCTTAAGTCTTTCATCTCTAGTTTCAAGTCCGTGATCCACTCCATTTCGAACTAAGTGAACCAGTGTATTACTGAGTATTTTTCCAATAGCGGTATCAACATCTATGCTCTCATTATAGATATTAAAGTTTATTTCCTTATCCATGGTTTTTGAAACATCACGGATTATTCTTTTCAATGGACGCGTCACGGTTTGTAAGGAAACCTTTCTTACATCTGAGAGCCCACCCTGAATAAGAGAGCTCACCTTTTGAAGTTCTTCAAGCGTGTCACTAAAGATTTCAGTTTCACGAGATTGAGAATTGTTTTCCTCAAGGACCTCAAGCGTTTTAACGAGAGTATTTCTTAATACCGTAAGCTCACCGCTCATCTCCATTAAATAATCGAGTTTAGGTACAGGAACAGATATTTTTTCAGCAACATCTTCACTATTCGCCTGAGAAGGTCCTTGAGAAATTTTATCAGTAGCTTCAGGAAGATCATAAACCTCTTGATTA
>SKIL01000034.1 GCA_007116425.1 Bacteriovoracaceae bacterium
ATTAATTAAAGAGCTTTATCGTGCTCACTTTCATTTTTTCTCCCTAAATTCTGAAAACTGCACGATTGATTTAAATCAAGTGTTACTTGGTCACACAAAACGCGAAGAGTATTGGAAACTCTTGGAGCTTTCACTAGAATCTGGCCTAAAGGGGCTTGATGAAGTGAGCTCTAATTTCGAATTCCCAATTATTGCTCGCGCTTTTAGAAATATCGTTCCTAGACTTTTTGATAAAGAGTCTTTGGGGGACGTGAAGTTTTGGAATTTTTCCGACATGGAAGAACTCTTATTTTTCACTCATAAAATATTTTATCATCGTGATTTGGATTTCTCGGTGATGGAGAAACTGCTCTCCGAGGAGGGTGTTACTGTCGGTCGGTCTAACCTTTCTGGTGCCTTAAAGCAGTTATTTTTAGAATTTAAGACGAATTATGATCATATCAACTTAAACTTTTTTGACTTTGTCGAAGCCCGTTTGAGTTCACCTTATTCGGCGAACCCATCCGAGGAAGAACGAATTGGAGCATAAAACTTGAGCAATAATAAGAAGCTCTATATTCACTCAGATCTGGAGGCCCACTTTGGTGGGAGCGTTCTTGCTGACTTGATTGGCGAAAGCGTAAGAGTTGAAAGTCCCTCTGAAGCAACTGTATGGATTTACTCTTTTTCATCCGACTTTAAGTCCGAGCTTTCAAAGCTGGAGTCTCGTGAATCAATTCAAGTGGTTTTAATTGATACAAGCTCTGAGAAGTTAGATTTTGCCCGACTTCATAATAAATATATGCCGCTTTTAGATGATCCCAATATTGTCAGTATTCTCCCTCTTGAACAACTTGAATCATCTTATATGCAAAAACTTTTTCAAGCATCAATCATTGAAGGAGAAGGTCTTCCCATTTCCCATATTCATGAAGGTATGAAGATTAAGAGCGTGAGAATATCGGATTTTCTTAATCTAGGTCACTTTACCGACATCATCACAACTGATGCCTATGAAATGAATATTTCTTCTAATCGTGTGAGACGCTATTTTACTGATGTATTTATGGGCTTGGCCCAGTTAAGTCGTCAAAAGATGGTTTATTTCCCATTTGATCTCGAGTACGGGCTTTCCAATGGAATTCTCTATTCTCAATTGACGGTGTCTGTTGATAAGTTTGAGCGTGAACTACTTTCAAAAGAAATTCATGAAAATGGTTTTTCATATGAGCATCCAATTCTTCGAAACCTCTCTCTCGTAGATGGACTTGAAGTTCATTATATTAAAAAATTCAATAAGCTTATTCTGACAGCGGTGTGGGTCGGAGCAGGTCAAATTTCTCCCTATTTGGCCATTGGAGAGTTCGACTTTTATTCGAGTATGAAGTCGACAAATGAAGCTAAAGATCGAGAGCTAAAATTTGAGCGCAGTCCAGTAGAGGCTCCGGTTTTAATGAAGACATTGGAAACAGAGGATGGCCCGCTCGAAGTTCAAGCACAAGATGTCGAGACTGAACCTCAGCGCATTATTGCTGAAGACCCAGAGTTGTCACAGCTTGTGAGAGTGAAGCGCTTTGTAGAGTTTTCAGAGGATTTAATTGAAGATCCTGAGAGTTTTGAAAAAGAAGACCTCGAACAGATTATTGCCGGTCTACCAGATCAGACTTTGCCAGATAAGCTGACAGAGTCTGATAAAGAGGCCATCGTTGACTTTATAAAAAATCCAAAGAAAAAAGAGGAGCTTGAGGAGCAGTTTGAAAAGATTGTTTCTTCAGTCGATGAAGATGAATTCACCAAAAAAGTGGAGTCTTCTTTAGATGATATTTCATTTGATGAGTTGGCCCAAATCGTATCGGGAAGCGCCGAAGATGAAAGTGATATTGAAAAAGTTAAAGGGCATAAAGAAGACTTAAGTGAAGAAGCCCAAAGAGTAAAAGGCTCGGCCGAGAACGAGACAAGTAAGAAAATTGTCACAGGTGATAATCAGGAGCTTACACCTGAGGTGTGGGCGTTCAAGAAAGAAGAGCTTGCAGAGAACTTAAAACAAAAAATAGAAACCTTTTCACGTGAATATATAGATAATGAAAATCTAAGCTTTGCTGAGAAACAAGAGAACAAAGCAAAACTTAAAAAAATAGTTGAAGAAGAAGCATTTGACTATCTCGTCTCAAATGTTGGTTTTAAAGAAAAAGATGCTGAGGGGGTGGCCGCTCATATTGTTGATGAGGCAATTTTAAATATGACGGCATCAACTGATTCCACGACAGATGAGAAAACCGTCGAAAAGGACAAAGTTAATCAAGAGGACAAGGCCGAAATCTTTTCACTTAGAAGAGAAGTTGAAAAACTCAGCAATTCAAATAATGACCTCACCAAGCGAAATGAAAAAATGATGAAAGTCATTCAGTCAATGAAGTCTCAGATTCAAATGATGTATGACGTAGAAATGGAGATGAAAGACTTTGAGGATGAAGATGAGAATGTTGATGGCGAGGTCGATTATGAAAAATATTCTAAATATTTAAAGCAGGAAGTCGCTAAGGCCAAAGGAGAAGTTCAGAGACTTAACTCAACACTCGAAAAGCTCAGAGAGGGGAATGAGAATATTATTAAGGCCCGAGACAAGCAAATCGAACAGCTAAATCGCCGCTTATCAGAGGTTAATAATGAGGAAAACCTCGACCCAAATAAAGAAAGCTCCAAGCAGCTTGTTACGAGGCTTGAGAAAGAAAATGAATTATTAAAAGGACAGTTAGCGCAAACGTCTGAACGTTTAACCCAAGTTTCTGAAAATTTTGAGAAGCGTTTTGCTCAGGCCGGTGAGAAGGCACGAAGTGAAATTGCTTCTTATCGTGAAAAGTTTGCTGAGCAAAATAAAACGTTGAAAGAACTTTTAAGTGAGAGAAATGCGCTTGAGCGTGAACTGACGATCAAGGGTGACCAACTTAAAGAGGCGTTGGCGAAGGCCGAAGGCCAGAAGGATGAAGTGGTTGCAGCGGACGGTGCGAATGCGAATCAGAGTCAAGAGAATGAGGCAAAAATCGCAGAGCTTGAAAAAATTATTCGTGGCCAGGAGAGTAAGTTCAAGGCCAGTCAATTAAAATTTAAGCAGTATGAGCAAAAGATAAAATTTTTGAATTCACAATTGGAGTTGGCCCAAAGGTCTGGAGCTTCCGCTGGAAGTGGTGCAGCTAAATCTCCTGATCAAAAGGCAGAAATTTCGCAACTTAAGCATAAATTAAATCAGGCGACGACGTCCTCGAAGCGATTGGAAAAGGCCCTCAAAAAGGCAACAGATGATCTTTCTGAGCGTAAAAAAGAAACAATTCGCCTGACGCAGCTCAATAATACTTTGCAAACAATGCTTGAAGAGCTCCAGAGAAAAGAAAAAAATAAAGCGGCCTAATTCCGTTCTTGATCATTTGAGTAGAAAGCATTAGTATGGCTGAACGCCTCACCATAAAAAATTCAAAAATGCCCAGGTGGTGAAATTGGTAGACACGCTAGACTTAGGATCTAGTGCCTTTGGCGTGGAGGTTCAAGTCCTCTCCTGGGCACCATTACTCTTCTTAAACCCTTAAATTTATTAAACTTTTCAAGTATCAAACTGATCGTTTTATGCTCATTTTTTACTGGAAATCAGGCCTTACGGAGCGGAAATAGAGCGGGAAAGTTAAGTAAATCTAATCAAAGTTCGTAACATCAAGTAAATGGAAGGGTGGATTGTCCGAAAGGTTTTCGATTATCACTCTCTGAATACTGAAATTTACAATTCCTGTGATGACAATTCTGCAAACTCCCGTCAGGTTACTGACTTCCTGAAGTGTTAAACCTTAGGCCTCAACAAGCTCTTTAATCTTAACTTGCATTTTAGTTTTTAGCTGAGCTTCAACTAAATTTTTGTCAAGAGGCCAAACGATACTCTGGGGCGAGACTTTGACATCTCCAGAAAGGTTGAAAATAATTTTAAATGTAAGAGTTTTTCAGAAAAAAGGTTGGAGATAAAATATTATTCAATTACGTTTTGATTAATAATTTGAAAGATGAATATAAGAGAAATTTCAAGTATTAAACTTAAGCAGGAAATTGCTAGTAATATTTTAAACTCACTCCCAAACTGGTTTTCAATTCAGGAAGCTGTTGATGAGTATATCAATGGAGTTAGAGATACAATTTTCTTTGCTTATTATATTGACGA
>SKIL01000077.1 GCA_007116425.1 Bacteriovoracaceae bacterium
ATGTATGAAACAACTTTTAGAGGTGCATTTGTACGGGCAGGACTTCAGCTATCTATGAATTTTGGGCTTCCTCTGAGTATCTCTGGTGTTTCTTATGATTTATATCAAGATAGCAATGGGAGGTTTAAGGCAAGAAATGTAAGAATTGATGGCCGAAGGATTAATCCCTTTCGACGTTACCGAGTCGCTCTTCCAGAAGGAATAGTCAGAGGTGGACAGGCGATTTCACCTTATACAGATTGGCTTTTACGTCATGCAGAGGAGAGTCCTCACTACATTGTCGAGACGATCGAAGATAAGCTAGAGTCTGAAGGTGGACGTGTTGATGACGATTATCTTGATAGAAGGGACCGCAGACATCGTAGGGAAAAAGGTTTGAGTGTTCCCCGTTTTTACTTCCCCGGAGTACAGAGGTAGAAAAGACCCCGTTTTTTAACGGGGCCTTGAATTTTAAGTTTATTTTTGTGTTTGATGTGCTGAAATAATCTTTTCGCAGATATCACCGATTGCAAAGTTTGAGAGTTCCTTTGGGTCAATTGGATTTTTAGATGTTTTTGGCAAGTCACTGAGATGCTCAGAAAGAATCAGGTCCTTATTGGCCCTTACCTCATCAACTTTACTGACGGGAGTAAAGTGTGGTGCAGTTTGAAGTACTTCTGGGTTTTTATGTATCAGGTGATGAATGGCCTCAACAACCTCAATAAAGCGATCGAGCTCGGCCTTACTAAAACTTTCAGTTGGTTCAACCATTAATCCATAAACTTCCGGAAACGCCACAGTCGGTGCATGAAGACCAAAGTCTAAGAATAATTTACCAATTTTTGGAATGACCTGAGACTTTGGTGTTCCACTTGCGATGATGTGGTCAAACGTTTCTTTTGAAAGCGTAAGAATGAACTCATGCATTCTAGGAACATTAGCTTCTGTCGCCGGAAGAGTTGGGTAGGTTTTATTAAGTCTTTCATAAAGATAGCGAGCGCTTAAGACGGCAACTGAGCTCATTTTACGAACACCATCAGGGCCTAGGGCACGAAGATATGTATAAGCACGCACTTTGTGAGCAAAGTTTCCATAGTGACGATGAAAACTTCCAATTGTTTTCTTAGGTCTTACAGATTGAAAATAATCAGTTTCTCCATCCTCAAGTTTTTGTTTTTCAACTTGTATACCTGGTAGGTAGTCGATCAACTTCTCACTCACGGCGACAATTCCATCTCCTGGACCGCCACCTCCGTGAGGGATTGTCCACGTTTTATGGAGGTTATTATGAACAGCGTCCACTCCGATACTGTCTAGGTCAAGATAACCAGCAATCGCATTCATATTTGCACCATCCATATAAACGAGTCCACCTGCTTGATGAATGATTTTTGCCATTTCTGAGAAATTATATTCAAGTATTCCGGCCGTGTTGGGGTTTGTGACCATAATTCCAGCAATGCGCTGACCATCTTTTGCAATAATTTCTTTAATTTGATCTAGGTTCACTTGTCCGCGATGATCGGCCTCAATTGTCACGATTCCGTATTCAACACCGGCGACTTTTTTAGTTTCAAAGCCGGCCATTGTTGCTGTGGCAGGATTTGTGCCATGAGCAGATCTAGGGATGAGAATGAGGTTTCTTTGCTCGGCCTCTCCCCGGTCTTTATGGTAGGCCTGGAACAATTTTATTCCGACAAGCTCTCCTTGGGCCCCCGCAACAGGTTGAGTCGTCACTGCCGGAAGACCAGTAATGGCCTTAAACATTTCTTGGATATGATAAAGAATCTCAAGACATCCTTGCACGTCTTTTTCAGGTGCTTGAGGGTGGACGTTGGTAAACCCTTCGAGTGAGGCCGCATAGTCATTGATGTATGGATTATATTTCATTGTACATGAGCCAAGCGGATAAATATTGTCGTCTGGGCTAAGATTTAGATTTGAGAGGTGTTCATAAAAGTCTCTTAGTCGCTTACTCTCAATTTGAGGCAATTCACACTCGCTCTGTCTTCTAAGCTCATGAGGGATTTCTGTTTCAAGATTTATTTGTCGCGTTTTTAGGCCAAAGTGTTGAGAGAAGAAGTTAATAAGCTCGTCAGCATCTTCTTTACTGTGTTGATCAAAAAATGACACGAGAAGATGTTGTCGCCCGTCTTGAATTCTGTTAGAGACGTTAACTCCAATATGAATTCCTAAGTCGCAGGCCTTGCGGATAAGATCGTCTAGATTTCTTTCGTTTGAAATAGTCAAACACACTTCATTATAAAATGGAGTTGTGGGAAATGAGAGATCAATCCCTTCTCTTTGAATCAGTCTTGAGGTTGCTTCTCTGGCCATTTCATATGAATGAGTGATCATTTTTGACAGGCCAGCATTTCCTCTAGCAAAAAGCGAGGCACCAGCAAGTGAAGCTACAAACGATTGATTTGAGCAAATATTGCTTGTCGCTTTCTCTCTTCTAATATGTTGTTCACGTGTTGAGAGGACCATGCACAAAGCTTCACGACCTTTTACATCAACGCCTTTTCCAACATATCTTCCAGCGGTAGAGCGAATGGCCGTTTTTTGATTTTCGTTATATCGAATACCAAAAATTCCAAGCCCAGGGCCTCCAAAGTTTGGTCCAATAGCGAGATGTTGTCCTTCGCCCACCATCATATGAGAACCTTGCTTTTGTGAGCCAAATTCTGCCGGTGGGACAAGTCCGTTGGTGGCCATCAGGATAGGATCAATAACGGCAATAGACTGAATATTTTGCTCCCAACATAGATCAGTTAAAGCGTGGACATCTTCGATATGCCCAAGACAGTTAACTTGAGGAAACGCCAAGGCAGCAAGGCTTAGTTCAGGATTAGATTCAATGCTTTTAATCGTTTTGTTTAGTTCCTCAAGGTTTGTTCTCCCTGTTTTTTGACATAGGGGAACAGTCACAATATTTAAGCTTGTTTGCTCTGCAAGAGTCTTAAGTACCTCTATGTCTCCAGGGTAAAGTCCCTCTGAAACAATTGCTGTGTTTGATTTTTTAACCAGTCTTGTGGCCGTGTTGATGGCCTCGCTCAAGCAGGTCGAGCGATCGTATAGGGAGGCGTTAATCGCCTCAAAGCCAGTGAGCATTCTTATTGCGTTAGAGTACAGCCATAATGTGTATAGAGTTCCCTGGCTACGCTCAGGCTGGTAGGGGGTGTATGCTGTTGTTAGGCCGCGAAGAGAGCTTACGTAGGGAATTATAGGGTCAACTGAGTATTGGGGGAGGCCATCGCCGATAAAGCTTTTGGCCAATTTATTTTTACTTGCAAGCTCTCGCATATGGTCGAGAAGATCTTGGTATTCCATTTCTGGCAACATATTTGCTCTAAACTTTTGAAGCTCGAGATGCTCAGATTTTGGTAAGTCACTAAAGAGATCATCAAGATCTTTAGCATCAATGACTTTAAGCATTTCTGAAATCTCAGTTTCAGTTGCGCTGATATAATATTTTTTTAATTCTCTTGGTAGTTCGCTGGGACAGTAAGGAAGTGAGTTGGCCATAATAAACCCTTTATTTAGTTAATCATGAATATATTTAAGCTTTTAACATGAAAAACTAGGGTCTTTCTAGTAGAATAAGGTTGTGACGCAAAACAATAATGACCTATTTTTTTATGTTTGTCCTGGCCGCTTAGAGGGTGCGAATCAGGGGATATCCTTTTTCTCTCGCGATGGGACCGAGATTCCTGCTTTCTTTAATGAATATTTAAAAGTGATGGGACTCTTGCCCCCCAAACAAGGCCGTCTAGAATTAATCTGGGATGGCCAAAAAATGAAGGTGAGAGATCTGTTTTCAGAGAATGACAGCTTTTTCTATTTCGATTGGATAAAACAGATAAACTACCTCAAATCAAGACCCCCAAAAACTAAGGAGCCATTTGCTCGCGCTTTGAAAATTGGAAAGACCTCTTCAATTGTTGATTCGACCTGTGGTAGTGGCAAAGACTCTCTTTATATCGCCGCTCTTTCGGCCTTGGTTAATGCTGAATGTGAGATTTATGCTTTTGAGCGAAATCCACTTCTATCACTACTATTGGCAGATGCAAAAAGAAGGGCCTTAGCTAATCCTCAATGTCCCGGTTGGGTAAACCGAATTCATCTGGTGTGTGGAGATTATTTTTCTTCAGGGGTTGAATTGATAAATTTTAAAACTAAACCAACAGTA
>SKIL01000186.1 GCA_007116425.1 Bacteriovoracaceae bacterium
ATTTATAATGCGGTACAGATTCACTGTAAAAGTATCAGTGTATACGCCAGGGGTCTTGTGGCCGGTTGGGGGTGTGAGAAATGCGAGAAATTGGTGTGTATTACGAAACCCGTTCCACATTTGAAAGCTTCCAAAAATACCCTCAACACTAGATGAAATATCGCTTCCATCTTTTAAGGGAGTAAAAAAAGTAACATCACGATAAACTTGAAAATCGATTGTTTCTGAGCCTAGATACAGCTTCCTATCATAAGTTGGGGACGATCCCCGATCTACACCAATTACATAATTGCATGATGGCACTAAAAGTACTCGATTAACATTTAATGTTACCAGTGGATGAGTATTTGAATTGAGATTAATGTTTGACTGTGGAAGGTTTAGAGAAATCCCAGTAGCGCAAGAATAGGCCTTAACTGAGAACAAGCTAAAGCATAGAGCGAAGCTAAATCTTAACAATCTGACTAAGTAGAATTTTTTTGTGGTCATTTTAAAATAATCTCCTCAAGGGCCATCATACCATCATCATTGTCGTGAACACTAACACTAAAGTGTTGCCACCTTCCATCAGGAACAAAAAGATATTCTCCAGGTCTTAAACCTGTAATAAAAAAGCGGCCGTCTCGGTTAGTAAAAAATCTCTCAACAAATTTTTCCTCTCCACGATCGTCAATAAAATATAGGTTACCCGCGATCAGACCCAAACTCTCACCCCGGCTTGATATCACTCGCCCACTCAAAGTCATTTCGCTGATCAGCCCTAGATCTACACTTAAACCTCTTTTGTAGCCAGGAAAAATCTTAAAATTTTCTCGCTCTAATTGCTGATGAAATGGAAGTTGGGCCAAATCAACACTATACTGCATCGGGAGATATGGTTGAATATCTTGAATCACAGCTGGTCCCCATTTATCAATTTTTGCCTGAGCTCGCTCCCATCTTCCTCCAATTGGAATTTCTCCAGCTCGCTTGGCCTCGCCTTTGGCCGAAATAATAGCAAAAGAGTTTGTAACAGGACGACTAACGGCCCAGTCATTTCCCGCAAAAACTAATGCAGTTCCAAAATCTAACCTTGTAATTGTTCTTGAACGATCAAACGACTCTGATTCTAAATGTCTATAGTCAACTCTCGCCTGAAGCCGTTGAGTTAACACTTCGGCCTGAAGATTTCCAGAATGCTCTTTGTCTTGATCCGTTTGAACTACTGCCTGTCCCTTAAATTGATTTGAACCGCGCACATGTTGAACAGAAGACTGATTGGTTAAATTGCGATTTTGAGAATTATATGAAGTATAGTTTTGCATTATTCCACTTCTCGCATTCCAATTTAAGCTTGCTAGGACTCGTCTCTCAGAGTCCTTTTGAATCCCATGGAAGTAATTTAATGTGAGCGACCAGGCCCTAGAAAATCTCTGCAAAAAATCAAAGCGCAAAGAGCTTAGATCTTTTTTAGATCCATAAAAACTTCTATGATTAATTCCTGTACCAAGTTGTGTCCACGTAAGCGCCTGCCATCGAATCTGAGCGTCTACTGTCCATTGAGCTTGATCGTTAAGATTAAGTCTTTCGAATCCATTTGTTTGATACAAGGCCTCTCCAAAAAAACGCAAGAAAGAAATTCGACTTCCTTTTCTCGCCAAGGATTGATATCTAAAGCGACTAGCGGCACCCGTTTGAGCCTCACTTTTTTGATCATCTAGCTTAGACCGACTCCAGGCAAAATCTGTTCCAAATAATCCATAAGGTGTTAAATTAACGGTTTCCATTCCAAAAAGCTGATAAAGATCCGACTGGACTTGAAAATTAGCACCAAGAGTAAAGCGAGAGTTAATCCCCCTTCTATAAAAGCCGAGTAAAGTTTCAAGGTCCGTTTCATACTTTCGTTTAAAATCTCTAAACACCGTGGGATAATAAATCGATAAAGTATACTCATCAATCCCCTTTGCGAGAGTGTCAGGATGATCGAAGTCTTCAAAATTAATTCTTTCCTGAACACCTCGATCGTCAGTGATCACAATTTCAATATCGTTTCTTCCACTACCTAACGGAAAGCTTTCTAAATTTAATGGGCCAGGAGAAACAAATGCAGAGCGCGCCAAAGATCCATTAACATAAACCTCTACTCTGGATGGCCGAGGTATGAGGATCTCTCTTTGAAGACCGCTTCTTTGAAAAGTAGATGGACGCATTCGTAACAGCTTACTAGCTGAAACGCCTAAACCCGACTGAGCAGTTAAAAAACCTTGAGTTGTTTGAGTAATGTCTCCGACAGTATAACGAATCGATCTATCAACATCATCGTAAATAACTCGCGTCTGATCTCGAATAATCTCTCGAGATCGATCATCCTGATAATCGACCCCGGACTCAAGAGCAAAGCCCTTAAGGTTAATAAAGCCTTGGAGATTACCACCATAAACGTTGTCACTCTGGTTATTTAAAATCGCGCGAGGTCTTAAGTTTAAAACACCACTATAGTCACTTGAGACGTGTACACCTTCACTTAATTCTCTTTCTCTCACTCCAACTATATTAAAATCCTGACGGGTACGAGAACGTGGTGGAATATAAACTCTAAGCTGCAAATTTATAGAGTCAAATTGCAGCAAGATATTTGAGTACGAGAGTTGTCTTTCACTAATAACTCCTGATTCAGCTTGAAGTAGTATAGACTGCATTTTTTCTTCAGTTATGAGTGATGATAGTTGAGTAATTAGAGCAGAAGCCTCAAGCAAAAACATTTCGTCGTTTTCACTTGGAGCGATCCAAATACTTCCTCTCTCTCTTCCATCAATCGTTAATGGTGCATTTAAAATAGCGCGACCTTCGGCCATCTGTCGCAATTGCTGAAATCCTGCGTATAAAGGAGTCGTGGCCTCAAATAGGTATAATACAAATAAAAAGTAGAATGTTGCTCTTGCCAGAACCACTCCTTGGTCCGTTTAAAGCTTATTAACAATCAAAATAAAAAGCCCCAGTTTAATCTGGGGCTTCTAAAATTATGCCTAAATAAATACAAAAAAGCGATAGATGAACTTTTTTTACAAACTCTCAATCACAAATGTAACAGTGTCCTCATAACTTCCCACAATAGCATTTGGAAAGGCCGTGACATTAATTGAGATATCTCTTGTTTCCTCAATTGCAGACCCTACTCCGGCCTCAGTTACTAAAACTTGAGGACTTCCGGACGTTCCTGGGCTAAGAAAGCTTCCCCCTCCATAAGAAATTTCGTAAGAGGTTGAAACCGTAGGATCACTTGCATTTTGTAGCTCTCCACCATTAGCTGAGTAAAAACTAACAGTATAGCCGTTAAGACTATTAGATCTTTCGACAGATGATCCAATCAGGAGACCAGTTTCACCTTCAATAATATTTAGGTTAGTCGCCTCAGCATTAGCGGTAACCTCAATCGAAGTCTCCTCAGCAACAACACCCTGAAGGAAAAGATTATCCGAGTCAGTTGCGGCAAAAACGATACCTGAAAAAAGGGCCGTCGTAATTGTAGTCATTAAAAAGTTCATCTTTTTCATCGCTTGCTCCTGTTTAAAGTTTGAAAGCTAGAGTTTTTGACCACTTACATAAGGTTTGATCAAAACCCTTCCATTATTCTAACACAAATATATCACCCCCTTCGACACGTTGCACCAAAAAACTTAATTAATTGGGTATTTTTTTGACAAAAGCTCAACTGAGAGTGAATAAAAGTTGAGCACTGAACTCAGTTTCAAGGACTTAGAAAATGATCTTACTATTACTTGCATTTGCACTGGCGGCATTATTTTCCTACTTTTTCTGGATCAATCACCAGGTCAAAAAACGCCGACTCACCTTTTTCAATAGGCCATTTAGTCCTAGTGAAACAAATATCTTAAGACAAAATACGTTGTATCAAAAAATTGCAAGCACTCACTCAGACGCTCTTAAAAATCTTCACGGACATATAAATGTTTTTCTAAGTGAGAAAAAAATTCGAAATAAATATGATGGAAAAGCAGTAACAAAAGAAAAACAGCTTTTAGTCGCTCTGGAAGCATGCTTTCCACTCATCAATCGAGAAACGAATTATTATGCACTCATAACAGAAGTTGATATTGACTACAACGAGCAGACATCGTTGGGGGGCCCAAAAACTTTTTACCCCACAGGCGAAAGATTAAATCGG
>SKIL01000146.1 GCA_007116425.1 Bacteriovoracaceae bacterium
CATCAGATCAAATGTTGCAAGAGGTCCTAAATTTAAAGAGATAATTTAATCTAAATTTTGGTTTAAATTAAAAGAAGGCCCCAGTTAGAACTGGGGCTTTTTTTGTTCATCAATACCAATGGCTTCAACTGGACATGCTTCAAGTGCTGAAACACACTCTTTCCAGTCTTGATCATTTTCGGGCTGGGCCATGACATAGGCGTGGCCTTCCTCATCATTCATTGTAAAAAACTTTGGAGCTTCCATAACGCATGCATCACAAGCTATGCATTGATCATCCACGAAAAATGGTCCGTCAATATTTTCACTCCACTTTGCGTCTTTATCGGCCATTAGAAGACTCTATTTTCCCAAACTCTAACTCGAACTTTATCTTGCATGGCCTCTAAAACGGATTCATTAAGTCTTTGACCTAAAACTCCTCGTAAACCGGCAAGATCTTGTTCTAGGTTTAGATCTGTCGTCGAGTCCGACTGAATTTCGTGATTAACTCTTACAAGAAGGAATTTATTATTGTCGTCAACTACTATAATATTATTATCATCCTGAATATTTTTTGCCACATGAAAAACTCGCTGAATATCTCGAGGTCGTAAGAAAATGCTTGTATCTCTCGCTCCTTCTAGTCGATTAAAGACCTTATCTGTTTCCATTTTTAAATTGTACTCGGCCTGAAGTTGCTGAACTTTGTTAAGGTCATTTTCGCTAAGAGCTTGATGAATTTCAGAGCGAAGCTTAGACATAGTTTCATTTAATTCGTTGTCCATTCGTGAGCGAATAAGTTCTTTTGCAAAAGTTTCCTTATAGTCTTCAAATACAGCTTCTTGTGCATCTCTTCTGTCCTGAACATAGATAATGTGCAGACCAAACTGAGATTCAATTGGACCGACAATTGAGCCGGGATTATGTGAGAAGGCCACATCTTCAAACTCTGGCACCATCTGGCCACGTCCAAACCATCCAAGGCTACCACCTTGTCCGGCCGCAGATGGATCTTGAGAAAACTCTTCTGCGAGCTGGGCAAAATTATTGGCGTTTGCTCTCTCTACCAGCTCTTCTGCTTTGGCCCGAGCTTCCTCTTGTGTAGGAAAGTCTGCGCTTTCACGCAGGAGAATATGGCTGGCCAAAACTTCTTCTGGCCGGTCGAGTTGTGGTTTTCTATTATTGAAAAGCTCTCTCACTTGGCCCATTTGGACTTCGTCATTTAGGAACTCTTCAATTTGAGTATCTGAAACTGTTAAGGAGTTTCTTACACGGCTTCTTTCAACCTCAACCATGTGCACGCTTGTTTTTTGAGAGCGGAACTCTTCTCTTTCCCTGAGGTATGACTTTGAGATGGGAAGGTTGGCCATAAGGTTTGAGGCCATCTCGGATTGGAGTTGGTTTTCAATCATGCTTTCAAACTCACTTGGAGTCAAAGAGTTCGCGGCCAGAAGTTGCCGGTAAAGGTTCATATCGAAACGACCACCTGTCTGAAAGTATGGAAGAGACCTGATTTCATCTCTAATTGCATCAGCTCCAGGATGAACTCCTAGTTCTCTCGCAAATTGAACCATAAGCGAACGTTGAATAAGAGATTGAACTGCTGACTGTCTTAGTCCAAAGGATTCAATTTGTTGTGAAGTGAGATCAGAGCCCATCATTTGGCGATAAAACTCTAACTGACGATTGTATTCATTCTGGTAATCTCTAACCGAAATTTGAATATCTCCAACTCTTGCAACAGTGTCGGGAGTTCCCATGGAGTTTTCATAACCAGTAAACATAAAACTGATTGCAATGAAACCGATAAAAACCGTCAAGAAAATTCGGGAAGTCTTTTTTTGAAAACTGCTGGCCATAACTCGTCCTTGTGCCTAGTGTTAACGTCTTTTAAGCTAGACATGATTATCGTATGAGGGAGGTCAAACGTAAAGCATTCGATAAGTTATCTGGACTAAAAAATTGGCATTAAGGTCTCGGTTGGGTACCATATTTCGTACAGCAACTTCTGCTAAAGTTCTCGTTAAATTGGGTGGCGCACTAGATGGATCTTTATAATAGCGGCCAGGTAAACCGCAAAAAAATTGCATTAAATCTCGCGATTTTTATTTTCGCGCTGGTTAGCTACATCAATCGTGACTATGAGCTTGGTCAAGTTAGTTTTTTTGAGCGCTTGGTAATTGATACCTTGACTCCCTTGCAGGAGGGGGTTGTGTCGGCTCAGCAGGGAGTTGGAAGTATTTTTGAGCATTATCTTAATAATGTTTACGCGAGTAAAGAAAACATCTCTTTGCGAGGTGAGTTGGCAAATTTGGAAATGAAAGTTTTCGAATTAGATGAGTTAAAGCGTGAAAATTTGCGCTTAAAGGAATTGTTGGGCTTTTCTGAGGAGTTTTCCCAAGAGCGTGTCATGGCACAAATTGTCGGATGGGACGCATCTTCAGACTTTAGAGTTTTGCGAATTAATCGTGGAAGTCGTCACGGAGTTCAACTTCAGTCGACAGTGATGACAGCAAAGGGCTTAGTAGGCTACGTCTATCGGCTCACATCTAATTATGCGGATGTTCTTACAATTTTGGATTCAAATAATCGGGTTGATGGGCTGATTCAAAGGACTCGATCTCATGGAATTGTTGAAGGGTACTCCGGTGCTCGAATGACTATGAAGTATGTAACGAGAACAGAACCCATTATTTTGGGTGATACCATTGTGACCTCAGGGCTTGGAAACGTTTACCCAAAGGGATTAAAGGTGGGAAGCGTCTCAAGAATCGAGAGGCAGAGTTATGGGATTACCCAACGCATAGAGGTGAAGCCTGCAGTTGATTTTGGTCGATTGGAGGAGGTTATTGTTTTAACTTCTCACTTAAGTGAAGAGCTTCGCGCTGAGTGGAGAGCACTAGATGAAAGAAATTAAGGTCGGTCTGATATGAGATCTCAGCTCAAAGATTTAATACTCCCTTTATTAATAACTTTATTTATCTTTTTAGGCTTAAATATTGCTTCAACTGCTCTTTTGCCGGCCTTTGGTTTGAGCACTTATATTCTGCCATTTAATGTCTTGTTCGTTCTCTATTTAGGTTTTAAGCTACAAACTCTTTGGTTACCTGTAATGATTTTTATTGTTCAGTATTTTTTCTCATTTTTTTCGATTGAAGGATGGGAGCTTGGAACGATTGCAGGTATTTTAATTTGCGTTCTTATCTCGTATCTTCGCGACCTCATTCACTTGAGTTCAGCTCCGATGACAATTCTTGTTACTCAAATTTTTCAGTTTGTGTGGTTTGTGATTGTCTCCGTGCTTATCTATTTTAAGACTGGCGACATGGTTTATATAGCAGAAAGATTCTGGCGTTTTGTTCCAGAAAGTATTTTCATATCCTTAATGGCCCCCTTAGCTTTTCTTGTTCTCGATAAGTTTTGGAAGTTAAAGGATGGGGTCTCTCTTGGTGAGGAAGTCTGATGTTTGGAGAAGATGATCTCGTTCGTCAGCATAAGTCACGCTTAGACTTGATCGGTTTACTTATCGCAATCGCATTCCTCATTATCATCGCTCGTTTGTGGTATCTCCAAATCTATAGAGGAGACATTCTCTATCAGTACTCGATTGACAACCGATTGCGACGAGAGATTATACGGGCGCCAAGAGGAATGATGTTTAGCCGCGACAATCAGTTAATGGTGCATAATATCCCGAGATTTGACGTCTCTATTACTCCTCAATACTTACAAAATCGGCAGCAAACATTGAAGAAGCTAGGTGAAATTTTGAATATGGAGGTTGAGGTCATTGAGAGAACTTTGGCCCGCTTTTCAAATCAAGCTAGCTATAGACCTGTCGTTATAAAAAGAAACTTAGGACTTGATGAGGTGGCAAGGATTGAAACTGAAAATTCAACGATGCCAGGTATATCGGTAGATACTTTTATTGCTAGGGAATATGTTGATGGAGTCGTCGGAGGACATGTTCTAGGCTATATCTCAGAAATTAGCGCTGCCCAGCTCCCAAGACTTCGAAAGCGAGACAATTATAATTATCGATTGGGTGACTTTATTGGCCAGTCTGGTATTGAGGAAGAGTTTGATCTTTTCTTGAGAGGCGAAGATGGATACGAGTTTGTTGAGGTCGATGCTCTTGGAAGAATGAAAAGGCAAATACAGGCCGAGGATCTCTTTTCTGGTA
>SKIL01000258.1 GCA_007116425.1 Bacteriovoracaceae bacterium
GTCCCTCACCTTGAAAAACGTCTTTTAGGTTTGTTGCTGTCGCTACACCAGCAAGAACCCATTGATGAATCTGCTCAAAAACTTCAATAAACTCATCAATGAAGCAAACAACTAAGTCTTCTTTATTTTTAAAATAAAGATAAAAAGTCCCTTTACCTATTGAGGCCTCTTGAATAATGTCCTCAATCCTCGTTTGATGAAAGCCTCGCTCTAAAAATAATCGTAAGGAAGCTTTTTTAATTTTTTGTCTTTTCTCGTCTGATTTCATTTTTTCTCTTTACAATTTTAGTGAGCTAATTGTACATAATTTTATAATACTGACTGGTCAGTACTACACTAGAGGGTTATATGTTATCAATATTATTGACTCTATTGGGAGCATTTGTATTCACAGAGATTGTGGGCTATTTCATTCACATTGTTTTACACTCTCAAAAAATTGAGTTTTTGAGTCGAGGTCATATGATTCATCATATGAAAATTTATGGGGCCGATATGCCTCAAAGACCTAATAGTCAGTATCGTGACTCTACCGAAAATCGATGGTCTATTTTAGGCGTTGGCCTAGAATGGTTGATCCCAATTTTCACCATTATTGCCTTAGTGTTTGGGGTTGCTCACTATTTTGAATTGTATTCAATCCATTTTTTTGTGTTTATTAGTGGTAGTTTAGCGTGGGGTTATTTTCTTTTTGGTTATATGCACAGTAGCATGCATTTGAAAGATTTCTGGATGTTGAAAGTTCCGTACTTAAAAGACTGGTATTTAAAAATTAGAAAATATCACGATATTCATCACCTCCACATCAGTGATGATGGAAAAATGAATGTGAACTACGGCATTTGCTTTTTTATTTTTGATCGACTTTTTGGAAGTTTTAAACCAAGTTTTTCAAAGTTTAATAAAAAAGGTTATGAAGTTTCTAAGGAAAAATATAGCTTTATTTATAATGACAATGAATAACGCTAAAGCAATTACCTAAATCAAAACTTTCAAGATGCCTTCTTAAGCGCATTCTCCCAAATCATCTTAACATCCTCAAAGACTTGAGAAGGAGTGATCGAGTGCAGGTGCTCCCCAAAGGAGGCGAGCATGCGAATTAAGTCGTGGGAGAGATTGCATTGAAAGGAGAGCTCATAGCTATTGTCATCGATCTTCTTAAGCTTTTGGCTTTGATGAATTCTTTTTTCTTTGAAGTATCTTGCCATATAGGCATCGCAATGGACAAGTACATCGATCGGTTCATCGGTCAAACTTACCCAGCCGGCGACGGAGTATTTTAATTTTTCAAGCTCTTTTGGTATGGGGCCATTAATCGCCTCTTCACTCACCTCAACATTTGTCATGCGCGTGACACGAAGTCCCTTGATTTGTTGATCTTCCATGTCGCGACATATGACATAGGGAATTCCCGAAGTTAAGGCAAAGATAAAAGGGGCAAATCGACGTCTTCTTTTATTATACTGTTCGTCTTTATAAGGTGAATTATTTTGGCAGTGAATGACTTTCTTTTCTCGAATTGCTCTCATCACCTTTTCAAAATCATCGAGGTTTGATTTTTCCGCTTTTCCCGATAGAGAATAATCAAAAAAGTAATGCTCTTTTTCGGCCAGCATCTTTTTTGTCATTTGATCTGGCAGCATTCCCCAAAAGGCCGTCTCAATTTCATTGGTGTATTTTTCAAAATAATTATGTGAAGTATGCTTAAAAGAATTGAGTGCAATCAGAAGCACCTGAAGATGTTTTTCACTTAAGTTAATTTGATAGTTAAATTCAAAATCTTGGGAGAGATAAAACCTTTCAGGGTACGACTCCGTAGAGAGGATTCCATAGTCACAACTAAGCTCTTCAATATCTCGCCGAACAGTCCGACCTGAGACCTTAATTCCCTCATTTTTTATACGCTTAGCGATTTCAGAGATAGTCAGGGCGTTTTCTGAGTCTAGCCCTCGCAGATATTGAAGAATCAAATCTTGTCTTCTGGTTTTGGTAAGCTCCGACATAAAAGTCCTTAAATTTAGGTTGGACAAGTTATGTCACTCTTATCGGAACATCGCCGAAGAACTGGAGTCTCCGAGTATGGGTATCGGTTAATCTTTCTCTTTCTCGTCAGGAGCATTGTGAGAAGCCGGATCAGAGAGGTTAAGCTCCATCATGACAAGAGCGTGCAGCCGCTTGGGATAGTCTCTGTTTTCATATCTTTTGCGAACATAGTCTCTGGCACTTTTTGAGAGAGGACTCACTCCCCTTTTTCGATCTGCGATATCAACAGAGCTATCATATATAAACGAATACAGCTCTGGAAAGTTTGTGGTATCTTCTTTGTGCTGTTGTCTATGCCTCTCTTCCATTTCTTTGATTTGCTCAGGAGTATATTTTTTAAGTAGTTCTTTTTTATATCTATTCATAAACGCTCCGGGGTTATGCTGATGACTTGGCCTTAAATTGGAGTTTAAATATTTGTAAAGAATCCTGGGCCCTAATTAATAGATTTTTTCCGAAGTTAGTATGCCCTACAACCAGATAGCTTTTATCACAAACTGTCACAGTATCCCCGCACCGACCGACAAGCTCTTTATCCGTATATAAAACTTCAAATCTCATAAACCCTCCTTATAATTCAAGCTTATAAGACTGGAAGGTCAAAGAGTGTCACACCTTAGTCATCACCTTTAAGTTCTTTTTTTGCCTCAATGGCACACGCCCAAAGTCCAGGCCATCCATTGGGAGGACTAATCAGTTCGATAGAATTGGAAGCGTCAACACCGTACTTTTTAGCAATGAGTTCAAAGTTATCGAAGTCTTCGATAAAACCTCCAGTATGACCAAAGTTTGACAGAAACCATGAGAGAACCTCATCAATATCTCCTCTGCATTGAACGTCAAAAGCAACATAAAAGTACAACTCAACGCTTGACGGGTCTTCAGAGAAAAAAGAATAAACCTTCAATCGCTCCATGCACAGCTGTGCTTTTAGTCTTTCAAAGCGAGATTGATTAAGTTCTTGAGATAGCGATGGATCAAAAGCGCTTACATAGATCGCCTCATACACTTTTAGATCATTGAGAAATTCGGAATAAACATTCATACGCACACCTTTTTTGTATGAATGTATCTTTTGGGTGTGACAATTTTTGTCAGGGAAATAAAAAGTCTAGCGGTTTTTCCGATCTATTCATCTAAGTATTCTTGTACGTGCTTTTGAAGCTCAAGTACAAAGTCCTGTAATTCCTTAACATCTTGCTCTGTTGCTCCACCAACACAATCATACTCAACCGTGTTTCTCTTTCTTCTACATGTATCTAAGTAATCACTGTATTCTTTTTTATCTTTTCCAAGGAACTCGGAGATCAAAGCGATCGTATTCATATGATGGCCCTGCCCCTTAATCCTGTATCCCGCAGAACGTACTAGAATAGTCGCAAGTTTCAATGCCGCATTGTATGCGATTCCAAACTGCCAATCATATGAAACTTCAGAGATTTTCGAGTCATGCAGGTCACGTTCTACAATTTTCAAAAGGTCTTCAATCTCTTCTTTTGAACAGGCCTGCTTAACAAGTATACCTCTCTTTAAAAAGCTATTTATACTCATCAATATTTCCTGTGATTACTTTGATCTCCTCGCTCAACACACTAGAGATGAAATGCTCCTTGTCCTTGATTCTTTTTTGAAATTCTTCCTCTGTGAAGACATGAGGATTTATTTCTCTTCCAATCTTTTCCTGTATACCAGAAAGAAGCTTCGATACTCCCCTCATACCAATTTCACCAATAATTATAAGGTCGATATCACTTGCGGCCTTTTCTTTTCCCTTCGCAAATGATCCAAAGAGAAACGCACATTTAATTTGGGGGTTACTTAAACTCTTTTTCAATTCAAATAAAACACCAACTGTTTTTTCCACAATCGAAACGAGGTCAGGATAAAGCGGATGCTCCGTATTTGCTGAGTAATATATTCGATTACCGTCCTTTCTAGCTTTCAATAAATCTAGAGAAGACAGATGTTTAACTTCTTTTTGTAGTGAGTTTACTTTCACATGAGAAAGCTTTTCGAGATCCCGTAAATAATGCTCTTCTCCAAGCCCATTAAAAAGAATCCTCATAACTTCAGCACGTGTATTTGATGTCAAAAGTTCAGA
>SKIL01000316.1 GCA_007116425.1 Bacteriovoracaceae bacterium
CTGTAACCTCTTTCCACTTCTCTGCCACACTTCTTTGAACGGCCATTCCCCCGCCGAGAGTCAGCTTGAGGTGAGAAAAATTACACTTACTAAAACCTTCATCATTTAAAAGCGCATTAAACAAAGTGTTGACACCAGTCAAAAAAGTAAAGTTCCAAGACTTTAGCTCTTTTACAAACCCAGGAATATCCCGAGGGTTTGTGATTAAAACATTGAGCGCTCCAAGATAACTAAAGATAAAGCAGTTCGCTGTTAGCGAGAAAATATGATAAAGCGGTAAAGGCGTAATAATAATATCTTCACCAGGTTTCACTAAATCCCCAATCCAGGCCTTCGCCTGCAACATATTTGAAATAATATTCTTATGAGTTAACTCCGCACCCTTTGCGACACCCGTCGTTCCCCCTGTATATTGCAAAAAAGCGATATCATCATGTGACAACTTAGGTTTTTTAAAAAACATTTCATCACTAGAAAATACTGCGTTCTTAAAATCAATCGTATTTTTTATACTCCAGGCCGGAACCATCTTTTTTACATGCTTAATAACGGCATTTACAATCATTGACTTTGGGAACTTTAAAAAGTCACCAATCTGAGTAGTTAAAACGTGCTCAACTTCAGTTTTATCCAGAACTTTTTCAAGGGTGTGACATGAGTTTTCAAAAATAATAATGGCCTTGGCCTTCGCATCTTTGAGTTGGTGCTCAAGCTCTCGCGAAGTATAAAGAGGGTTAACATTAGCAACCACCATCCCGGCCCTTAAGATTCCAAATAAAGCTATCGGATATTGCAAAATATTTGGCATCATAATCGCCACACAATCACCTCGATTTAATTTCAAATGATTTTGTAGGTAACTCGCAAACTTTTGTGAGAGAAGATCAATATCGTGATAGGTTAAATCTCTCCCCATACAATGAAAGGCCCGATTATCACCATAAGTCCTGAAGCTATACTCCAAAATTTCAGGGAGATTCTTAAATTCATTTGGATCAATCTCTGAAGGGACACCTTTTGAATAGCTCTCAAGCCAAACTTTTTCCATATAACTCACCTTGTAAAAGAATTGAGAAAAACCTTTTAAATTCTAATAGCTTAGATGATTAAGCACAAGTTCCGTTTATATGGGCAAGAGGACTAAAAATATTTATGCTTATAACTATATGTTATTTAAAGCTTCCTTAAAATTCCTTACGGCCAAACCTTGATCTTTGACTCTCAACTTGGTAGAAATCCTAGGCTTTCGAAACGGATGATTCGAAGGAACACACACCTAAAATTTGGTGAGAGAGGGACCTCAGAATTGCGGCCCTCTCATCTCCATCCCCAACTCCATATTGACCACAACCGTACAAGGATAGAGAATAGGGTTATGAGCGATAAAGAAACATATCATTCAGAACTTGAAAGTCGCTGCTGTCAAAGTGGATGTCCTGGATGTCCGTGGGGATACACTTCAGATACCGAAACTCCTGCTGAACTTTTACTCGATCAAAAAGACACTGAATTAACTGAAATAAAGAAGCTACAAGAAGAAGCTGAAAAATATTTAAACTCAGCTGAAAATTAACTCCTTTTTTTGCTCTCTCGACATCTTTTTTATCGTCGCCTCTCTCTTCAGGGCCTCTCCTCGAGTAAGTCCTGACTCACAATAAATAACCTTCTCGGGCAAACTTTTACGAAAATATTTCGCGCCCTTACCCGACAAGTGCTGCTCAAAGCGTCGATCAATATCAGTTGTGATACCTGTATAGAGTGTTCCATCTTGAGCTTGAATAATATAAAGGTGCCAAGACCTTAATTCAGATTTCTTTTTTGCCATGACAGTAGAATAATAAATGAATTTACGATTAAACAAAAGAGCACCGGCCAGAGTTCTCAATTCCTAAACTCAGGCCGGTGTCTAAACTTAAAGAGAGTTCATGAAAAAAAGAGGAGTTTTTTTCGTTAGAAATAAATTACCCCAAAAGGGCGCAGCGCACAACAGGTTTGAATTTTTTATATTCTCATTCATAAAAGGCCTTTTCTTTGCGCGCTAGACAACCAACAATCAAAGTATTAGGATGACTCTCTATTTTCACAAATGTCGGACCGTAGCGCAGGGGTAGCGCACTTGTCTGGGGGACAAGGGGTCGCTGGTTCAAATCCAGTCGGTCCGACCATTTATCCTCTTCTATTTTTTTAATATATGAGGCAAGATGAGTTTCTGCCTATTGACCAATAATACCACTCACAAGATCAGCGCAACCCTGTCTTGAACTAGACGATAGATTAAGCTGGAGCTTTTCCTCTACAGGAGAAAGCATATTGCGCAAGTGAAGCCAAGCACTATGTCGATCGGCCCTGCCCTCCCTTAAGCCTTCGGCCAATTCATGTGACCAGTTCCATGGATTATCTAATTTTGAATAGAACCAATTCTTATATATATCCTGACCAGTAGGCGTAATATTTTTGTCATAACCCCAAACATCAAAAGGGATGGCCTTGGCCGGATCAAGTTCATCAAGGTGATCTTTCACAACATAGTGACCGAAATCAAAAATTCCTAAATGATTCCTAGTTCCTTGAATATTCAAATTAGGATCGATTCCATAACGACGAAAAACGGCTTGCAGTTTTAAAACTTTCTCTTCGGGAAGCCAAGCTCCGGGGTGATCTACTACTCTATCGTGACCTTGGCGTAAGTAAAGTCCTGCAGGCGAAGAAGAACCATCAGGATGGATAACATCAAACCCCGCATCAATAACGGCATAAGACCCAACAGTTCTTTGAGGGAGCTCAGCATCTTGAAAAATACGTCTCATCAAATTTTCATAAAGAAATTCCCTAATACTTTCACCTAAAGTGGCCACCCCGTTAGCATGATCTAATTGCATCGGCCGAATGGCACCCGTGCCCTTAGCGTCAATTAAACCTATAGGCTCACCAGTCACGGGAGAAGTGGCCTCAAAAACATGGGCCCGACCGTAATTGGGAGGACGCCATGCCTCTCGAACTTCTGAGGAAACAGGGATTTGGGAGTTGACAACCTCTTGACTAACTTGCCCTTTAGAAACAAAGGCGGCCTGATTAAGTAACCAATTATCAATTTCAGGATTAGCGAGATGGGATATCTGGGGAAAGTCTCTTCTGATCAGGTCATAGTCAGCTATAACAACCTGAGCTCTTTCCAATCTTAAAACTTCTTCACTATTACTTCTCTCAGGATGTACATCCCTAACGACCCTAATAGGGTCAATAGTCAGCTCAATAAAATTATCACTCGAGCCATAAAGATGTCCCAGTGATAAAAAGAAAAAAAGAGTGAAAAGAAAGTACTTCACTTTAACACCTTAAAAAAAGCTCATAAAGTATCTACACCCTTAGTACAGAAGCTTTTCATCAACTTCAAGCGGGACAAACGAATGCATAAAAAGAATACAGGGTCCCCTTCTAGCTCCAAATATTGCTTTCTCGTCCGACACAGAGAAAAGCGCCAAGAAGTATTAAACCTACTAATTAAGCACCTTGAAATAGAGCTAATTGATAAATATATTTAAACAAGATCAAATGTGAAATTCAAACTCACTCGAGGCGTATCGCCTGTATAGTGATCGACTTTGTGAAAGGTATCCTTATTCATAATGATAATGGTTCCCACAGCGAAATCAATCATATCGACTCCCTCTTGAGTTATCACTCTGAGGCCTCCTCCATAATTTTCCTCACCAGATAACCAGATAATTCCCGCATGAGCACCTTTCATGACGGTGCCGGAACCTTTAACTCCATTTTCATTGTGCCAATCAAAATCATTTAACACACCTTCTCGATGGTGCGTAAAGTTTAGCCATGAATCTTTAGGTGATATATCGAGATTAGTCACTAACTTAAACCACTCTACAAACTCTTCTTTTACATGAGAATCGAGGAAGTCTAGAACCTGTTGATCATGTTTTTTGAACTCTTTCTGAATAAAATCGGGTATTTCTATTTTTCTATATATTAAAGGTTTATCAAACATATCTTAATTTTCTCTGAAAGGCATCTTCGGGAAAATTTCCACTTTGAAAGCGAGTATGGTTTTCAGCTAATTCTTTTTTATGTTATGGCCCAAAAAAACGCCTGTAAACCTTAATTCCACGCCATAAG
>SKIL01000112.1 GCA_007116425.1 Bacteriovoracaceae bacterium
AGAATTGGAAGTATGATTCCAACTATCGGTCTTGATTTTAGAGATAATCCAATCAATCCAAAGAGTGGTTCTTACTTTACTCTCACCTGGGAATATGCAAGTCCAGTTTTTGGTTCACTAAATGAAGATGATCTTAAGGTTCATTTCCATAAACTTATTGGCCGTAATAATTTCTATGTTCCTCTATCTCCTAATTGGACATTGGCCACCTCTCTCACATTGGGCTACGAAAGAAACCTGGCCGATGACCAAATTCTAGATGCAAGTGGGAATCCGGTAGTTGACTCAAATGGAAATTTTGTGACTCGAGGTTTTATTCCAAGCATCAAGGTTTTTCGTTTAGATGGAATTGATTCGGTTCGAGGTTTTAGTGATCGGGAGATAAATCGTCTTTTAGATGGAAATGAGATTGGCGAGGTAACAGTCCAGGGAGAGGCTTACCTTGTAAATTTTAAACTCGAGCCGAGATATCAAATGACGGATAATTTCATGATTGGTGGCTTTTTTGATGCCGGGCGTATATTTGTGGACAGCTTGCGACCTTTTGATTTGAGATCTTCTGTTGGATTGACATTTAAGGTAGTTACACCTGTTGGTTCACTTGATTTTGATTATGGTGTGAAGACTCGGCGGGACGAAAGTGCACGTTTTGGTCGTGAATCATTTGGTCGATTTCATCTCTCAATTGGACATTTTTAACCCCCTGTGATTAACTGCTTTAATTTCTCTTGACTAGTGGCCCAAAAATCCTATATAAGGTTCCACACTCGTCTTGCGAAGTGAATGTTGTTATTAGTTATAATTTGAAGAAGGTTACTCATGTACAAGCAAAAATCTTTCGTTCTAAAGCCTGCTGAAGCTGATAAAAAGTGGTATTTGATTGATGCTCAAGACCTAGTCGTTGGTCGTCTCGCAACCGAGATTGCTGATATTTTGCGTGGTAAGAGAAATCCAAAATACACTCCTCATACAGACTCTGGAGACTTCGTTGTCGTTGTTAACGCTGAAAAGGTGCGTTTCACTGGTAACAAGCTAGATGCAAAAAAATATTACCGTCACTCTAACCACATTGGTGGAATTAAAGAGCGTACGGCAAAAGAACTTTTTGAAAAGAAGCCAGAAGATGTTCTTATGAATGCAGTTAAGGGAATGCTTCCTAAAACTTCATTAGGTCGCAAACAGTTAACAAAATTGAAAGTATATGCGGGCCAAGCTCATGATCATGAAGCTCAAAAGCCTGTAGAGTATAAGTTAAAGTAGAAAACAATCTAAGAGGAATTGAGTTATGGCCGCGAAAGCTAAAAAATATGATGCCCAAGCTGTAGGAAGAAGAAAGTCATCTGTTGCAAGAGTTTATCTTGCCGAAGGATCTGGAAAAATAACAATCAATAAGAGAGAAATTACTGATTATTTTCCAAAAGCAACTTCTAGATATATTGTAAATCAACCGCTTAATCTTCTTAAGTTGTCAGATAAGTATGATCTAAACATCAACGTAAGAGGTGGTGGTTCTACAGGTCAGGCCGGTGCAATTCGTATGGGTATTGCAAGAGCACTATGTGGTGTTGACGAAGCTTTAAGATCAGAGCTCAAAAAAGCCGGTTTTCTTACTCGTGATGCTAGAAAAGTTGAGAGAAAGAAAGCTGGTCAACGTGGTGCTAGAGCTCAGTTCCAGTTCTCAAAAAGATAATATTTTTTATATTTTCTATATTAGAAAGGCCCTCCATTTGGTGGGCCTTTTTTTTTGTGTTTCTATCTCATACATTTATTAACAAACTTTATTCTGGCGTGAGTCTTTGTGTTTTTACTGCTAATCTTATTCTCTGGAGGATGTAGCTTTGGATCATATAGAAATTCGTGGCGCACGAACACATAATCTTAAAAACATAGACCTGAATATAAAACTTAATAAAGTTACATGCCTGTGTGGACCTAGTGGATCTGGAAAAACTTCAATTGCTTTTCATACACTTCTAACTGAAAGTAAGCGGCGATTTATTAACTCTTTTCCAACTGATATAAAATTCTTTTGGGATATCCCTCAAACTGCTGATGTCGATAAAATACACCCGGTTCTTCCTGTTTGGGGGTTGGCGCAAAATAATCCCGTTGTCAGTTCCAGACCTGCGGTAATCGACTTAATGGGTGGATTTGAAGACTTATCAAAAATTTTCTTTTTTGATGGCCAGCTCATGTGTCCAGATCACCAAGTCATTTTAAAACAAATCAGATTGGCCGACACTTTAGAACAACTTGATCAATCAGGTGAGTTTAAAGAGGGCGAGGTTGTCCATTTTTTAGTTTCTGATTTTCAGTATAAGCGCTTGTTAGGTGAAAATATACTTCCACCGAGGTCCTATACCTCTTCGGAAGGCCTTCGTTCTTTTGAAGATACTGATGAATTTTGGGAGTTATTCAGAGTAAAATGGGGAAAACTGGAAAAAATAAAAGAGAGAATTAAAGAGTTCCCAAGTGAAATTGAAAAATATATTTTACTTTTTTCAAAAGATAAAAACAAAACTTATGAGTTTAATCTCAAGAACTCGCGTCAGTGTTCGACTTGTGGGTATGAAGAACAAGTACATATAAATTCATCATTTCATCTCTCTCCGTATAATGCGCTTGGGGCATGTAGTGAATGCAATGGTCATGGAATGAATCTTGTTTATGATCGCAGTAAGTTAGTAAAGGAGCCAAAACTATCTCTTAAACAGGGAGCAGTTTCACTCTTGAATTATAAACGCTTTGAATATCTACTTCCGAGTTTTTTAAAAGAGGCGAAAAAACGAGGGTATGACTTATATATCCCGTTTTCTGAATTGCCTGAAAAAATATGGGATTTTCTGTATGAGGGTGGAGGTGCTTATCCCGGCTTTGATTCTTTATTCGGATACTTGGAGTCAAAGAGATATAAAAGTGCAGTAAGGATTTTTATCCGTTCTTTGCAGTCAGAGGTTTTGTGTGAAGCTTGTGAAGGTTCAAGGCTTGAAGTTCACGCCAGAGAAAGAAGCTTAATTAATGGTGATGAATATATGCAAATGGGTGACTTTTGTTTGTTATCTATAAATGAAGCCTATAGTGAGCTATTACATTGGAAGTCCCAGTTTGAATTTTCCGAGTTGGCCAGACCTTCAGTTGATAGACTCATTCGTAAGTTTGAGATTGCGAAAGACTTAGGGCTTGGACACGTAAGTCTTTCAAGACGTGTTCGCTCTCTCTCGGCCGGAGAATACCAAAGGTGTTTACTCAATAAGTTTTTGTCTTTTGAAGGATCTGGGAGTTTATTTATTTTTGATGAGCCCAGCTTAGGACTCGGAAGAGATGAGCAAGATACACTTTTAAAATATTTTAAGGAACTTGTTGACCAGGAAAATACAGTACTATTAGTTGATCACTCGACTTTTATGCAGTCTCACTCGGATGAGGTCGTTTTAATGGGACCTGGGGCCGGAGACCAAGGTGGAAGTATCTTATTTCAAGGACCTTATAAAGACCTTTTAAAGAACAAAGAACTATCTTTGGCCTCAGAGAGAGATTTTAAGTTTATCCGACCAACGATTAATGAGAAAAAACAAAAGTTTGTAAATTTTAAAGTTATTGCGAGAGACTCAGAAGCAGTTGATGTTAAATTGCCACATAGTGGAATTGTATGGGTTAACGGAAAGTCGGGGTCAGGTAAAACTACATATATAGTAGAAGGATGTGGAAATAAACTTGCAGAGCTAAATGAAAGTGATCTTTTATCTGCCACTTATCATAAGACCAAATCAAACTTAAAAAAGTCACCATTTAAAAATGTCTTATTAATAAGTGGTGAATCGATGAAAACGAATGCTAGAAGTACTGTAGGAACTTATCTTGGAATCTCTCCCTATGTTAGAAAGCATTATTGTAATCTTGCGGTGTCAAAATCTATGGCCTTGCGTGATGGTCATTTTTCACCAAACTCTGAGTTAGGAAAATGTCAGACTTGCGAGGGGCGAGGTCTCATAAAAGTCGAAATGAGTTATATTCTAATACAGGCGGCGTGGCTAATGAAACAGATCAGTTTAATAGTAGTGGCATCGATAGTATTTTTGATGGGATGTCAGCCTGGTCATGATCATCATGAGATGGCCAAAGATCCCG
>SKIL01000261.1 GCA_007116425.1 Bacteriovoracaceae bacterium
CCTTTAATTGACTGAAGTCAAAAACAGAGGTTCCTCTATCTAATGAAATAATTAAATGTAAAAAAAGAGGTGAAAGCAATACGAAAAGAATACTATTATATATAACTGAGTTTCTTTTTATTATTTTTACTGACATATGACTAATCCAATTTTTCCTACCAACCTATTTAGCTCTATCATGTTAAAATTTACCACATGACACCAAAACTTCAGATCACAAACAGATGCATTAGCTGTGATAACTGTAAATTAATCTGCCCTGAAAACTCCATCATAAAGATTGGTAATGATTATATCGTTGAGAATTGGTCTTGTACATTATGTGGACTTTGTATTGAAGTCTGTCCTGCCGACTGCATAAAAATACAAACTACAGAAGACATCATTTAAATGACTATTCTTGTGCCATCACTCCCTTGGTAAACATAAGGCTCGGTACTTTTTCTTTTTTGCGCCAACCAAATACAATCTTTCTCTTGTGTATCATATGAATTTAGTTGACCGTTTATTTTTGTTTTTTTAATCGCTCCAATTCTTTCAAGCCTAGAGCGAAATGAGGATTTTTCACTCCTAAGGAGCTTTATATGTGAGTTGAGATACTCACGTTTTGTTCCAAAATCCCAATATTCATACATTTGAGTAGGAGAGGTCACTCCTACTTTTGTTTTTTGAAAATTTGCAACAGTACTAAAAAACCCACTCTGCCCTGCTATGTAATTTAAGTAGTCTAAATCAATTAACCCTACTCCACTATATGTAATCGTAGGTGCTACTGATGACGGAGGAACAATATCTCTTAAAACCCCCTCCTCAACAAGCAGACGGTTATATGTCGTACTTGGGCCAACACTTACAGCGAGAAGCTCTGATGTTGTACTTTTACTTTCCATACTCTGGCTTAAGAGTTCATAGGTATTAGTTCCAGTCTCAAAAAATATATCTGCATTTTGAATAAACAATCTCCCTTTGGTTACTCCTCTTGAATAGAGGTTGTGTATTGCTCCCCCTGAGCCCAAGATTTCGTCCTCATGGATACAAATAACATCTTCTTCATCTATCACTTCATCCATAAACTTGTGAATCACATCTGCTTGATGATGAGTATTTACAAATATTTTTTCTATTCCCATCTCTTTAAGTGTCAATATGTGTATTTCAAGCATCGCCATTTCAAATACTGGCCACAAAGGTTTAGGTAGAGTCTTTCCAAGCTCTCCCATTCTTGTTCCAAACCCAGCGGCCAAAATTAATGCACATTTAGTTGCCATAATATAATCCCAATAAGGCCTTCTTTACATCTACAAATTCATCTTCCTGACAGATGCTCATTAAATGCTCAAGCCCAATCCCCACATACTTCAGATAAAGAGGATTAGATTTTTCAAAATTTATCATTGCAAAACTACCAAGCGCCTTGAGAATTCTTTGTATGGCCATTTGGTTATACTTCTTAAGATAGTCCTTCTTATTTGGGAATGTTTCCTTTATTGAATCACAAATCTCCCAATAATAATTTTTGAGACTTAACTTTATTTCTTTTGGTATTTGGAAGTAACAATCCTCTAACAAAGAGACTAAGTCATACTGACCAATCCCCATTCGGGCATCTTGGAAATCAATTATGCCAAGCTCAGCATTCTCACTGCCCATAAGCATGATATTTTTTGAATGATAATCTCTATGCACCACAACTTTTTTGGGTCGAGAAAGATCTTCGCAAATTTTTCTCATTCTATTATCAAGGGCCGATATTTCGCTCTCCATGTCCTCCTCTCTCGAGTTCTCGGTACCTGAGCGACACAAGTATTTATATAAAAAATATTCTTTTGTTACTTCCCACTCTTGTAATAGCTTTTCTTCATTAAACTCTAAGTTTTTTATACTGTTTGGAATGGTAACCCCACTATCATGAATTTTCACAATACTTTCAATCGCCATTCGATATACTTGCTCTATCTTTTTATGATCAAGCCAGTATTGACTAGCAAGCCTCTGCAACAAAAGAGAATTACCAAAGTCCTCTTGGACAAGAAAATGTTCATCGTGCTCTATGTTATAGACTTTTGGAACACTCACACCTGAACTTTCAAAATACTTTCTTACGACTTTAAAATTGTCGTGTACCCGTGGGTCTGGACTATGACAAATAATTACCTTTTGATTTTGAGCATCGACGACTCGGAAATACCTTCTACTCGAGGCATCTCCTTGTAGCAGCTCAACCACAGGTCGATCAAAGCCCATTGCTACAGCGATGGCATTTAAATCATTGCCAACATCATTAATGATCATCACAAATTCCGCCTAACGATATCCATAAAGTAGTAAAACTCAGTGGAAGCATTAATTGAGCCCCCTCTAATTATTCCATCTCTCAACTCTGTTACTATGAAATTTTTAAATGCAAACTCTTCTCTAGATATTTGTCTCACGTCCCCAACCTGAAGAGAAAAGTCTAGACTGTTTTTGTTTTGAAGTTGTAACCAGTTCAGTAGAGCTGCCTGATCATAGCCACCACGCCTAATTACGTCGTAGGCCCATTTGTTTAATTCATTTTTAACCTCAAGTGGCACTCTTAAATATTGCAGTATTTTTTCAAGACCTATATATCCAACTGGAACCATTTCTCTTTTTTGGAATACACCTAAGTTTGACTTGATAACTTCTGTTGCGAACATTGCCACAAAAAGATCTTCGTTTCTCAAGTATTTATCTATTAATCCGGTTGAAAAAAAGTAATCTCCTCTCGGTACTGAAAAATGAAACGGAATTTTTGATGAAACAATAAAAAATCTTGGTCTTTGAGGGCTTGTTATCAAAATCTCATTATTCATAACGAGGTTTTGGTACACAGAATTTAAATATTCAAACCCTCTTCCCTCTAAATTTATAACTTCGAACTCACCAGAACTTCGAAATAGCTCTGAAAAGTGATCTATTTGATCCAAAAAGTCCCTATCGGACATAACTTCAAGACTTCCTCTGAAGTCTTTAGTTCGGTCAATTCCTAAAAAAGAGTTAACAGTCGAGCATCCTGTTAAATAAAAAATCGAAAAAAATAGAATAAGGCTTATTCTTTGTGTGTTCACCTCTAGATTGTCGCCTTTTATATACAAAAAAAAAAGCCCTCTTATTTAAGAGGGCCCAATTAGTCTTTTCTTTTGTTTATTTTTAATCCCAGTCTTCCCAAGAGTCAAAGTCTGCTTGAGCTGAAGTCTGTGGTTCAGATGCAATTCCCCTATCTGGGATATAGTACAGTGTAAATCCAGCGAAGATGAGGTTTGGGTCTTGAATCATTGGTCTGTTATTGTCATAAATCGATCTCCACCTAGCTGAAGTTCCATACTTATCACTAGAAATGGTTCCCAAAGTTTCTCCTTCACGAATAAGGTGAGGATTGCCTTGCGGGTTCCACACAAATTCTTCGGCAGGAATTTCATATTGAAGAACTTGTCCTTCGTTAATATGACTAATACCATTATTTAATCGTGAGATGTCTCTCCACTTCGTATAGTCACCATAAATATTAAATGCAATCAAAAGTAAAGTGTCGCCTCTTCTCACTGTATATTCACCGATACCGGGAGAAAAACTTTGATCAATTACTGGTTGCTGAGTTTCAACATAAAAGTCTCCATCATCAAAACCATCGTCAAACAAGGGGTCAAAATCTAAATCTGAATCTAGGAAAAGGTCATCGTTCCCATCAACCAAAAAGTCTGCATCTGTTAAAAAATCATCATCAGACATTGAGTATAGGTCCTCTGATTGCTTATTACTTGAACATGCCACTGCCAGAAACAACAGAGCAAACATTGGTGCTTTTAAAAGTTTTCTAAACATACCTACACTCCTCAATTCAAATCCTAGTTCCTATATCTATTAACTTATCGTAATTTCTTTTGCGTAACTTTAATTACTATTCTTATTGGTTAATTATAGACCCATACATTTCAAGAGCAAGCGGTATATTATTCTCACTGTTTAGGCGATAACCATACAACCCTACCATTCAGATCAGGTAATTTTTTTCAATTTGTTGTTCTGACTAGACTTATATACTATTGAAAAGATAGAATTTATTCATGAGTAGCTTGATAAGGA
>SKIL01000237.1 GCA_007116425.1 Bacteriovoracaceae bacterium
AAGGAAGTTTGACATAGAGTGGCCTAAGTTTATCTTGAAGAATTAATTGTTAATATTTTGCTAATCTTAATAAATATACTCGGAAGATACCAAAAAAGATCGGCTTTGGGTGAAACTCAGGTGAAATTTTAGTAAAATTCTTCGTTATCGACTTATCTTTATATGTGCAGAGCGAAATACTTTATTCATTGCAACTGATCATTTAAAATGTTTTTATTTAAACTCGCTTATAAAAGCGCTATTACATTGGCCATTAAATGTTTGGTTTGTTTGAAAGGCTTATTGACTATTTTTTTCCAGCTCATACGATTGATCCCAAAAATATTAATCCTTCTCTTTACGCTCGATTTAATATTGGTGCCCTTATATCCATTATATTTTTGTTAGTTCCGCTCTATTTGCTGAATCTTTTGCTTTTGGAAACGAAACTCGAGAGGATAATGATTGCGTGGATTTTACTTGGAATGTCATTTGCCTCTTTAGTTTGCTACAAGTATTTTGGTCGAAAAATCTTGAAATATGTTAATACTCTTACTTTTGTCCAGGCCTTAGTTGCAACACTTTGTCTTTCCTTTGTGGCCATCTCAGATGGAAGCTTTGCTAACCCCATTCTTTTTTGGTTTGTGGTGATTATTGTTGTTGTTAGTTATTATATGCATTTTGTTGCGACTTGGATTTCTATTGGAGTCGTATTCATCAATATTACTTTTCTTTTCTTTTATCTTGAATCAGAGGTAATGGGCGAATATCTTACTTTTCCGAATTTTCATGAGATACGCTTTTTTCTTACCGACCTGGTTGCTATTTTAATTTATATCTGTTTTCTCGTGATTAATTATCGCAACTCAAAACAACATATTGACTATTTATTAAAAACCCAAGTTGAAGAGCTTAAGGCCAGTCGAAAGCTATCTGAGGAGGATATTAAAAATAAAGGGTTGGCAAAAATGGCCGCAAGTATGGCCCATGAAATAAATAATCCGATATTTAGTATTCAGGGTGATGTTCACATGTTTAGGTCGATGTTAATTGATGGGCGAGTTGATAAGGAAAAATCGCTAAAAATCATTGATCAAATTGAGCAAAAACTCGTAAGAGTATCAAAAATTGTTCGAGGCGTGAGTTCCTATGCTCGCAAGAAAAAAGATCAGGATATGGAGATTGTCGAATTCAAAAGTGTTTTGAATGACTCTCTTGCTTTTTGTTCCTCAAGGATACGAGATGAAAAAATTGAACTAATTACTGTTTTAGAGAATGATCTTCATGTGAGGTGCTATCCTATTCAATTAATGCAAGTTTCAAATAATTTATTAGTAAATTCTCTCGACAGCTTAATTTCGGAGAGTCAGAAGAAAATTTTGATCCGTGCCAGGTCTATCGGAAAAGTTCTAGAGGTTCTTTTTTGTGACTCAGGTAAAGGAGTTGAACCCGAATTAGAGTTTCGTATTTTTGAGCCATTTTTTTCAACTAAGGACCCTTATATGGGAACAGGCCTCGGTTTGAGTATTTCTCGCTCAATTGCTCAGGAGCATGGTGGAAGTTTATTTTATGATAGACGTGAGATTGATGGGGAAGTTTACTCTTGTTTTGTTCTGATTTTACCTTTAGCTGAAGGAAAAGGAGATTAAATTGACAAGAAGACCTCAAAAAATTGCCTGTATAACTGAAGAAAGTGTTGAGTTCTTGTATGACATAGGACGAGAGGATCTTATTTGTGGCGTCTCTTCTTTTGTTGAGCGTCCTGTTGAGGCAAAAAAACTTCCAACGTTAAGTGCTTTTACTCACGCAAATATAAAAAAGATTTTAAATGTGAGGCCGGACTTAATTATTGGTTTTTCTGATATTCAAAAAGATATTGCGCGAGATTTAATTGGGGCGGGGTTAAATGTGTTTATCAGTAATCATAGAAGCCTTGATGAAACCTTAGACTATCTTCGAATGTTGGCCAGAATTGTTGGGGAGGAAAAAAGAGGTGAGGATGTCATAAAAAAGTATGAAAGCTCACTGATTACCCACAAAGGCCACGGGCGAAAACGTAAGAGACGTCCTCGCGTTTACCTCGAAGAGTGGGACAGTCCTCTTATTCGCGGAATTGAATGGTTTTCTGAGTGCGTTGAAGTCTGTGGCGGTATAGATGTTTTTAAATCTCGTGGGCCTGGGGCCCTGGCAAAAGAGCGCTTTGTTGCACCCGAAGATATTGTTGAGGCGAATCCGGACATCATTTTGGCATCTTGGTGCGGTAAGCCTGTGGATATGAACAGCTTTTCAGGGCGAGAGGGATGGGAAAATATTAGTGCGGTTAAAAATAACTGTATTTTAGAATTACCTTCTGCAATTATTTTGCAACCGGGACCGGCGCTTTTTAAGGACGCACTTCCCTTGATCAGTGATTATTTTGATCAGTGGGAAGAGCGACATAAATAAGAGTTAAAAGCGTCTTAATTCTCTTTCAATTGTTGAAAAATTTCTATTTACACAACTAATAAAAGATTGATCTAAGCTTGTTCGACTAAAGTTTGAGCAATACTGAAGAAATGTTCCCGACGGAAGAGCTCTCGCAACTTCATTAAAATTTCTTTGAATACAGCTTGTATACCCAAAGCTTACGGTTGAAGAAAAGTTGTGGCAGCTATTAATGAATAGGTAATCATTCGTCATTCTTTGAGCTCTCTCAAAGTTTCGGTTTACGCATGATTCAAAAGATGAACTTACGGGATTACTAGTGGCAAAATTCATACAGTAGCTCATAAACGCGGCATGCCCGGGGATGGAAAGCATTCCAATGAGGATGGCCCCGACAAGCTTGATAAAAATATTTCTCTTCATCTTTAGTTCTCCTTCTCTCTATAAACTTTTCTTTTTGATTCTAGGTTTGTGCTTGGCCTTTTGATAGACCTTATGTGTCGAGTTATGTGATTTAAGGTAGATGGCCCGGTAAATTTTTCTTCTCAGACCGCCTGATCTTTATTCAATTTAAAAAGCTTTAACTTTTTGCTCGTTTTGGCCGATAAGTCCGTTGAGATGATCGTAAAAATGAACTTTGGATGAGGTCATGAAAAAACTTTTTGGGAAAACACTTTTATTGGTTGCAGTCGGATCTTTTTCTTTCGGGTGCGATATCGCCCATCGAATTGAAGAAAGGGCCGCCAGCATAAATAATTATGAGCGTGTTTCTTTGGCCTTGGCCAAACAGAATAGGGAACTCGAACTTGAAATAGGTCGTTTGAATGATCAAATTAAAAGGTTAGAGGCACAAAACCACTATTTGGCCGCCAAGTTGCCAAGTGATTCTGGTCAAAGTGGAGTTGAAAGGCACGTGGCCTCCATCTCTGCGGGAATACCTCGTATGCCAGAGCAAAATTCGGTTGAATGGGACCTTTATCAATGGTCTCCTGAGCAGCTTTATTCACATGCACAATATCTCTTTAAAAAAGGTGACTTTAAAAAGTCGGCTGAGTTTTTTCACGCTCTATCGGTTTATTACACTGATCACAAATTAATTGACGATAAATTTCATTATCAAGCGGGAATCGCTGCCTATGAATCAGGTGTTTTTAATGATTGGGCGCTATTTCACATGAGTGAAATTATGGAAAATTATCCAACATCTACTTTTTTTCGGGGCGCCAAGCTTTGGACGGCCTTGACTGAACTTAATAAGGGCAATGATAAAGCTTTTTTTGATACCGTTGAAGAGTTTCGTGAGAGATACAGAAATACTCCAGAGTGGAGAATCTTAAGTGCACATTACCAGGAAATCATTCATGAGTTTAGACCAGTTCGAAACTAGTAGAGCACGCCATTTAGATAAAACTCCTGTTTACCTATATGGAGCGTTTACTCTCTTAATGAGTTTTTTATTTATTTTTGCGTCTTCCGTACATGCTTCTGGTAGAAGCTATTATGGAGTGATTCAAGAAATTGACGGTATGGCGTTTGTCACTTCAGAGGGAAGAACTCAAGAGGCCAGGCCGGGTATGAGAATTTTTGACATGGCCGAAATTATGACAACAGTAGGTTCACAGGTAACTTTTATGGATCGCTATGATCATCTTTTTCACCTTTCAAGCTCTGGCCATGTGCAAGTTCACA
>SKIL01000257.1 GCA_007116425.1 Bacteriovoracaceae bacterium
CTTTGGTATTTAGGACTGGTGACAAACGCCTTTGCCCTTTGAACCAATAAGGTTGTAGTGTCTTTTACAAACTCAGGTTCGGCAATTAAAGCATGAGAGCGCTCAATAAAGCGGTTCATGGCCTTGTTGACGAGGTTTGACTCGTGGATGGCCGTTTGAATCGTTTGCTCATCAAGTAAATTGGACTGGATTCCTGAGGCAAGAGATTTTGCAATTTGCGCTCGTTTCTTTGGAATAACTCCTTGGAATAGACCAAGCCTTTTTTTGACAGGTCTAAAAAGTAGAAAAATCGCTAAATAATTAGTGCCAATACCCACTGTTGCAGAAAAAAAGACCGTTCTTAGAAGCTCAATATTAAAAACAGAAGATTCGGGTAGGGGAAGAGAGAGAATCGCACTTAGAATTAGAAGAGATAGGGTGACTCTAAGAGGTGTGACAACCCTAAATTTTTTTGAAGTCGTAATTTTTATTTCATTTTGAACTTTCGTTTTTTGAGTTTCTATATTTTGAGTCGTTGTCCCAAACCATTTATTGATAAACTCAGAGAAGGTCAGATCTATTTCAATTTTTTCATCAGCAATGAGAGATTCCTCAAACTGCTCGGCATTCTTTTTATATTTACTTTTACGACTGAGGGCGGCAATCGCTCCCGCTCCCAATATAATTGCCCAAACTGGAATCGGCATAGGTACTCCGTTAACGTGATGATTTAGATTTGTGTTTCACTTTTGTCATAATCACATTCTTTAACTAGAAAATATAGGTTTAAAGGAGTATCCTCTGCTCGAAATTTAAGGAGATACTTATGCAATTTTTAAAAGTTTTAATAATTGGACTATTTTTAAGCTCTTGTGCGCTTTTTGTTGATCGCCCGACCAATGATGCTAAACATATTGGTAAGCCAATTGTTATTCTTGTATCAATTGATGGATACAGACACGATTATACTCAAATTTTTAATCCTCCTAATATTACACAGTTTTTTTCACAGGGAGCTCAGGCCGAAGCCCTTGTGTCAGTGTATCCTAGTATGACTTTCACTAATCACTATGCGATTGCGAGTGGGATGTATACGGAAAACCATGGTCTTATGGCCAACCATTTTTGGGATCGAGAAAGACTAGAAGAATACAGTATGAGAGATCGAAATACTGTTAGAGATGGGTCTTGGTATGGCGGAACGCCACTTTGGGTTGCGGCCTCAGAGCAGGGGATGGTTTCAGCGACATTTTTTTGGGTTGGATCAGAAGCTGATATTTTAGGCGTTCATCCCGATTATTATTTTGATTATGATGGAAGAATTCAAAATAGAGAGCGAGTTGAGCGAGTTATAGAGTGGCTTAATTTACCAGACCGACAAAGGCCACACTTTATTTCTCTATACTTTTCGAGCGTAGATTCGATGGGTCATCGTCATGGACCTGCGGCCACAGAAGTCGGACAGGCACTTTTAGAAATTGATCAGGAGCTTGGTAGACTTTTTCGTTATATTGAATCGAGTGATTTAGATATTAATGTGCTACTCGTATCAGATCATGGAATGGTCGAAGCACCACCAAGCCATAGAATAGCTTTAGATGATTTTACAAACTTTGATGATTTCAAAGTCTATGCTTCTGGCCCTATGGCCTATTTTTATTCCCCTTCTGAAGAGAGGAAGCAAGAGGTTTATAAAGCTTTGAAAAAACATGAGGATCCGGAGAGGTTTCGTGTTTATCTACGGGAGGATGTACCTGAGCGTTTTCGCTTTAGTAATCACTCGGCCTCCCCTGATATTTTAGTTGAGGCCGAGATGCCTTATGTTGTGGGGCCTCGTGAGCGATTGTTTCGTCTTCCAAGAGGAATGCATGGTTGGGATCCACAAAAAGATGAGATGAAGAGTATTTTTTATGCTCGTGGTCCTCAGATTAAAAACAATCTTCGCATACCTGAGTTTGAAAATATTCATATTTATCCCTTCGTGTTGAATATTCTAGACCTTGAAGTTCCCAAAAATGATGGGGACCTTAATGTCTTAAAACCTATTCTAAAGTGATCCATTGCGATAACGCTGGTATGATGGCCAGCGTTATCTGTTTTCCTTTTGATCTCTCCAGATTTTGTTAGACTGTAAGGGTATTTAAAATACCACCTGACTGGAGAGCATATGAGTAATTTTTTTCAAACTCCCCCAAATTTCTCTCATCCATATAAATCTGATTTTTTGCTGAAATCTTGTATCGATCACTTTTGCTTAGACGAAGAAAAAAAACAGGCCATTCATCGTGACCTTTCAGCATTTGCCGAACGACTACTTTCAGAGGTCGAAGAATTAGGATTACGTGCTGAAAATGATCCTCCAATTCATCGTCCTTATGATGCCTGGGGAAAGCGAGTGGATGAAATTATTGTTAACGAGGCCTGGATGAAGCTTGATAAGGTCGCTGCTGAGGAAGGCCTAATTGCTCTTGGTTACGAAAGAGATAAAAAAGGCGGACATCGGCTTCACCAGTTTGCAAAGCTCTATCTTTTTCATCCTTCAAGTGCTTTTTACTCTTGTCCGCTGGCCATGACAGATGGAGCAACCAAACTGATTGAATCTTTACGACAAAGTATTGGCCCCAAAGACTTACTCGATAAGGCCTACGGGCATTTAACTTCTAAAGTCCCTGGTGAGTTTTGGACATCAGGGCAGTGGATGACAGAAAGAACTGGCGGGAGCGATGTTGGTCAAAGTGAAACGATTGCTAGAAAGGATGAGAGTGGGCAGTGGCGTCTCTATGGAACCAAATGGTTCACTTCTGCAACAACTTCTCAGATGGCCATGACTCTGGCCCGAATTGAAGATGAGTCAGGCCAAAGTATAGATGGGAGTCGAGGGTTATCACTTTTTTACCTTGAGCTTCGCGATGAGGCAGGGAGTCTTCAAAATATTCAAGTGAATCGCTTAAAAGACAAACTTGGAACAAAGGCCCTACCGACGGCCGAGCTAGATTTAAATGGTACTCCTGCGCTCTTGCTCGGCGAACCTGGTCGAGGTGTTGCCCAAATTGCAACATTATTTAATGTGACTCGTATTTATAATGCATGCTGTACTCTAGGTGCTTTTCGAAGACTTTATTCTTTGGCCTATGACTACTCTTTAAAGCGCAAGGCCTTTGGGAAGCGATTAATAGATCAACCTCTTCATAAGAAAAACCTTATGCAACTCAAAGCAAAGCTCGATGGATCAATGTCTTTTCTCTTTTATTTAATATCTGTTTTTGATGCTGCAGAGACCTCATATGAGCGAGAAGGGGATTACGATGAAAGGTTAATGAAAAAGGTGCGATTATTAACCCCAATTGCAAAACTTTTTACCGCCAAGGTTAATATGATCGCAACCTCAGAGCTTGTAGAGTCTTTTGGTGGGGCCGGCTATGTCGAAGATACTGGAATCCCGCGCTGGTTGCGAGACGCTCAAACCCTTACGATTTGGGAGGGAACAACAAATGTGCTCTCTCTTGATACTTTGCGGGCCATAACAAAAGAGAATGCGCTGGAAATTTTAATTGAAAATATGCAATTAAAATTAAGTAAGTTTAAAAATGTAGATCTGTCTTGTTTAAATTATGCTCAAGAGCAATTAACTAAGTTAAAAGGTGTCTCAGCACAATTATTTGAGAAATCAAAGAGCTCTCCCGAACTTTTAGAATTGAGTGCAAGAGAGCTTTCTTTTTCAATTGCTCAGGTTGTTCAGGGAATTTCTTTACTTGAATTAATTGATTCTTCAAAAATTAAAGAAGAATATAAGGCCGAAATGAAACAATCCTACAGTATTCTTTGTCAAAAATCATGGGTAGAAAATTTTGTAGATATTTAGTTTCCTAAAAATGATTGGGCCCTCCAAATGGCCGTGGGAGATATCCCCGTGGCCATGTATCGAACTTTATTTCCATCTAAATGGATAATTGTTGGTGTCGCCTGAATATCTAATTGTTGGGCAATTTGGGCGTAGTCATTGATAAAGACAAAGTCGTAATTATTATTGCTAAGAAAGTTTCTTGCATCAGTTTGTGGTTCAAAGGGGTTTATCGCATAAATCGCAGAAGCATC
>SKIL01000250.1 GCA_007116425.1 Bacteriovoracaceae bacterium
GTGGAAGTACGATTACTCAACAGGTGGCCAAGTCACTACTGCTTACTCGCGATAGATCTATTAGAAGAAAGATTCAAGATTTTCTTTTGGCCCTTAGAATTGAAGAGAAGTTTACGAAAGAAGAGATCTTATATCTTTATCTGAACCAAGTTTATCTCGGTGGAGGTTACTATGGAATTCATGCCGCTTTTGATGGTTATTTTGGAAAGAGCTTAGAAGAGGCAACGATTGCGGAGTCTGCAATTATTGCGGGTCTTTTGGTTGCACCTGGGCGCTATTCTCCTTATCGCAATCCACGGGCAGCAAAAATGCGTCAAAATTATGTTTTACGTAGAATGTTTGAAACGGGAAAAATTACAGAAGAAGAATATCGTGCAGCACAAGTTGAACAAATAAGATTTCAAGATCGCAGGCCTTCTCGCTTTAAGGCCGGACACTTTAGTGATTGGATTCGACAGAGGTTGATTCGCAAGCTTGGTGAAGATGAATTGCGAAATGGTGGATATAGAATTTATACAACGCTGAATTGGCGGCTTCAGAAAAAAGCTGAAGATGAAATGATGAGAGGTTTAAAAGAAATTGATAAGCGTCAAGGTTACTCCGGCCCTCTCAAAAGTCTTGGAAGTGACCCAGAAGTTATTCGTGAGTGGGAACTTGAAAAAAGGGCAGAGTTATTGCGCTCTTTTTCGAGTTATTTTGTTCTCAATGAAGACTTAGAGCGAGTTTATGAATTTGAAATTGATGAAGAGTGGCTTGAGAGAAGAGATGAGCATCTCGAAAAGTGGGATGAAGTTGTTGGTGAGAGACGTTTTGTTGCTGGTAATGTTGAAGGAGACCGGTTGCTGGCCTCGCTTGAAGGGGGAGAGATGTATCCGGCGGTTGTCCTTCACGCGGATAATTGGCAGCGACTTATTTATGTATCAGTTGGTGGAGCGATAGGAATTATTCCTTTTAATCATTTCAGGTGGGCCAGAGAAAGAAGTATTACCAATGAGAGAGAAAACTGGAGTTGGGTAACACGTCCAAGTGATATTGTTTCACCGGGAGATGTCGTTTTGGCGAGACTTATTAGAAGAAGTGTCGGCATTTGGTCACACGTTCATGCTCCTCATCGTGATCAATTAGCTGAAATGCCTGATAAAGATAAGCTCCAAAAAATTCGCGATGCCAGGTATATGCTGATGTTTCTTGATCAAGAGCCAGAAGTTGAAGGGGCTCTTTTGTCGATATCTCCTCAGACTGGAGAGATTGTAAGTTTTGTTGGAGGGTACGACTTTAGGAGAAGTCAGTTTAGCCGTGCAACTCAAGCACGCAGACAGTCTGGTTCGGCGTTTAAGCCTCTTGTTTTTGCTGCTGCTCTTGAGGAGGGCTATACGCCTTCAACAATTGTCTTAGACACCCCAGAGGCCCTCGCTGGTGTTGAGGAGGGACTTAATTGGAAGCCACGAAACTATGATGGTCAATTCAAAGGACCGATTACTTTTCGGAATGCGCTAGAGCAAAGTAGAAATGTTCCAACAATTAAAATTGCCGAAGATATTGGCGTGAGAAAAATTCATGAATTTGTAGACCGAGTAGGGTTTAATGCCAAGTTGCCGCCTGACTTGACTCTTTCTTTGGGAACTTTTGGGTCAACCTTACTTGATATGGTGACAACTTTTGGAATATTTCCTAACGGAGGAAGATTAATTGAACCAAAGTCAATCATTCGAATTGTAGACAGGCATGGGCGAGAAGTTGTGATTGAAGAGGAAATTGAAGAAGACGTTATCGTTGATACCTATGCTGAAGAATATGGTGAAATTGAGGCCAAGGAACTAGATTCTTTTGAGGATCGTGACGAGGTTGATCTGGAGTTGGCCGCTCAAATAGAAGAAATCGTTGAAGAAGAAAAAATTAATCCATTTTTAGAAAATTTAACAGATACACAAGTTTATGATGAGAGACTGGCCTATATCATGACGAATCTACTGCGCGGAGTTGTTTTACACGGAACCGGTAGAGGGGCAAGCCATATTTCATCCTTTCTGGGGGGAAAGACGGGAACCACAAATAATTTTGTCGATGCATGGTTTGTGGGCTTTTCCTCGAACGTTGTGACGGGTGTCTGGACGGGATTTGATGATAATCGTCCCGTTGGTTGGGCGGAAACGGGAGCGCGCTCGGCCTTACCAATTTGGTCGGCCTATATGAGCGAAGCCTTGAGAGTATTCGGTGAAAATGATTTTAGAATTCCATCTGGAATTATTAACGTGATGGTAGACAAGGAAACTGGAGAACCGGCACGAAGAGGGTCTCAAAGCTCATTTATGGAAGCTTTTGTTGAAGGAACCGAACCCGGGGCCAGACCCCGAGAGCGACAAGATCCGTCAACCATTGACTTTGATGCAGACCTTTTTGAAGAGGATGAATATTTTATTAATCAATAAATTCTAAGCACCGATAAGAACCTATAGGAGGCGACTTTTAAACTTCCTGAGGGTTTTTATTGGATATGAAGTCAGTAGCACAAAAATATAAAAGAAAAACTTTTTTACTTTCGCTGGCCATTGCAATGCTGATTCACGCAGTATTGCTGTTTAAGTCGTTAGATTTATCTCCAACCTCTTTAAGAGAAATTGTTTTTGAAGAGGATGCTCCTGAGAAAATCAAATTAACGTTAATCGAAAGAAGAGAAAAAGAGAGACAGGTTGTTCAAACCCAGCAAAGGCGAGAAGATCAAAAAGAACCTGAAGATACAAAATATCTAAGTGAAACAAATCAAAACTTCGAAAGAGAAACAATTGCTTCTCAAACCGGTACCTTTCAAGATGCTGGTCAGGGGAGTCGAGATGCAACCGATGATGTGGCCTCTATTCCTCAGCAGCAGGAAGAAGTGTCCAAGCAAGAGGTTGAGGCGATCGCTGAGACGAGTAAAAGCCCTGGTGATCTAAGTTGGGAGGCCCTATCTCAGGCCACAGAAATGGAACCGACAGAGATGGTTGAAGAAGAAAGTCCATTCGCCGTCGCTCAAGGGATTGAAACGGGACTTGAAGGGCATGTCGGGTTTGCACAGAATAATGACTTTGTTGAGGATGTACCACTTGGGGACCTGACAAATCTTAATACAGTCGAATTTAAATATTATAGTTTTTACCATCGAATCAGACAGCAGTTAGAGCAGTACTGGGGTAGTACTTTGCAAGAGAAAGCAAGGCAATTATACGCTCAAGGGAGAAGGCTGCCCGCAAGCACGAATATGATCACATCTCTTGAGATTGTATTGGATGAGAACGGATCAATTATCGAAATTCACGTCAAATCACCCAGTGGAATTCAAGAATTTGATGAAGCTGCCATTGAATCATTTGGCAAAGCTGGACCTTTTCCCAACCCCCCTAAGGGTATGGTGCAAAATGGTCGAGCAATTTTAACTTGGGGCTTTGTTGTTAAAGGCTAGTGAGTTGTCTCATTCGTATTAGACTGAAGAAGACTTTTAAGATTACTGATCCCCTCCATCAAAACATAATCTGTCCAGATCGAGTCTAGCTCTCTAACTGTTTCAACAAGCATTACGGCCGCTTGATCTTGGGAGATATTTAACTCATCAGATAAAGCTTTTACGGCAACTCCGAGGGCTTTAACCGCGGGACCGGAGCAGGTCTCTGAAAGGCGCTGTTCGTAAGAGGAGTCGATTTTTTTCTCTTTACTTTTGATGATGGCGGTATTGAGTAGTTGAACATATTCTTGGTTGTTTTCCATACTCTTATTTCTTTCGCGTGATAAATGTAAGTCGTCTTTTTGTGAGTACAATTTTTTTTCTTTTTTTAAAATTAATTTTTGAAAATTGTTTAGAAAAAATAATTAAAATTTACTGGACGGTTGGAAGTATGAATATTGAGGAATGATTCGTAAAGAAAAAATTAATAACTTCGGTAAAAAAAAAGAAGGTGAAAATATACGGGTGCGGCAAGTGCTTAATAAACGGAAAATGGAAAAAAATAATTCTGTTGACAATTAAAAAAGGGCCTCGAAAGAAACTAAGAAAAAATATTTTTTACTTTTTACTCTTGTTCACTACA
>SKIL01000340.1 GCA_007116425.1 Bacteriovoracaceae bacterium
AACTCAAGAGTTGACTGACGTCGAATCCTTTAAAGTTCTAGAGCCTTTGCACGACGCTTTTAGAAACTGGCAAAAAGCAAATTACGCCGTCATGCCCGAAGAGATGATGCTCGATCGCGCTCAACTGATGGGACTTACAGCTCCAGAAATGACGGTATTAATTGGAGGCATGCGAGTCCTAGGCACTAACCATGCGCAAACGAAACATGGAGTTTTCACTGACCAAGTAGGCAGCTTAACTAATGACTTTTTTGTCAACTTAACTGACATGAATTATGAGTGGAAGCCTACGGGAAGAAACCTTTATGAGATTTGTGATAGGAAAACGGGGAATGTGAAATGGACGGCCACACGAGCTGACCTCGTCTTTGGATCAAACTCTATTTTGCGCTCTTATGCAGAAGTTTATGCTCAAGATGATGCCAAAGAAAAATTTGTCCAAGACTTTGTTAAGGCCTGGACAAAAGTGATGAACGCTGATCGATTTGATATTGTATAAAACAGATACTCTCCAAGTACTTCGCAAAGTACTTGGAGATTTTTTTAGTGGCAATAAGGGTAATAGATAACCTTTTGAATCGGGGCCATTCCCCCTTGGTAACCGGTATCTAATATCACTAGCTGAGACTCAACACCAAGCTTTTCAAGCATATTATTTAAATAAGGGTTTACTCCTGTTGGCATTCCATTTGAGCTCCTATACCCGAAAATAAGTGGCTTGATTTTTATGAGTCGATAACTTTCAACTCCACTTTTTGATAAGCAAGACTGATCAACACTACCAGAAAAAGTAGCACTAATATTAAACTTTTCGTGATCTCGCGAAGGCCCAAATAATGACCTTGCCTCATAAAACGATTCTGACTCACACTTAATTTCATAATCAAGTCCGCTATCATAGCGCTTCATTAAATTTAAAACATCTTGTGCCTGCAAACACATCGACATCATTCTAGAGTCAGAGCGATCTGCCGTGCGTGTAAAAACATTCGATGACTCTGCCAATGCAGAATAAAAAAGAACAATTCCGAATAACAAAATGTATTTGGGCATAATCAACCTCATTTAAGAAATCTCAAAATCAGGCCAAATATACCTCACACAGACACATTGCACAATAAAACTTCTCGAGCTTTGAATTTTCTACAGAGCACTAAAGGCCAGCTGCCACATGGCCCAAGCGTAAATAAATACTGAAATAAGAACCAAAACATCGGAGAGAAAACCGTAAGGCCCCGTTTCTTCATACTCTTTACCGGTCGAAGCAAATAAATTGGCCAAGTAAGTTTTCCCTTGAAAGGCCATAATAAAAAGCCCCACAAATCCAATCATCCCCAAACTTAAGTAGGCCAACCACCACCAAATATCTCTTGAAGCGAGCGTAATTGTTGTATTAGAGTCATTTTTAACAACTTCAACAATACTCGGACTAACTTCACTCTTTTCTTCAGGCCCTAACTCAGATCCCCCGACCAGGTTAGGCTCAGGTCGATCCCCTTGCACCATTCGACGACTCTCTCGTTCTCGAATGGCCCCTCGATCAGGAATCATATGTCTCGCAGAAGGAGTTAGAGATGCTCGCGGTTGCAGCTGAATTCGACCGTGAAAGTGGACTTCATCACCCACAAGGTAAGCGTTATTAGCGAGTGACTTATTCCAATGCATTCCAAAGTCAGTGCGCTTAAATGAGCTTTCAAATTGAGCAAAACGACTTTTGTAATCCCAAGTATCTTCTAGTATTTCACTTAATGAAAAAGAGAGCTCTAGAGGTTTTGTCTCATCGCGAATGCTAAGCTCTCCTATCGCAAGATAATTTGAATCACCTAAATAGCGAATAGAATCCGAATAAAAAGTTATTCGAGGAAAATTGTCCACATCTAAAAAGTCTCGAGACTTGAGATGCCCATCTCTAATTTTATTGGCCGTATCAATTGAACCGGCATCGATAATAATATCAATCTCCAGCGGTAGGTGCAGGGCATGATCAAAAGTTACATTCCCCCTAAAGTTATGAACTCTCCCAGAGACCTGCGAAACCGTTAAATAAGAAACTGAAAAAAAAAGTTCCGAATGATCAAGATTGATTGACCACACCGGTGTCTGAGACCGACCTTGACCGAAGGCCGCAAAAGAGGCGCAAAGAAAAATTATAGTAAAAAGCTTCAAACGTAATGGCATCGGCAAAATATAGTCAAGAGAAGCTAAACTGTCATTAGAGTTGGTCAATTGTGTCGATTAATTCTAGAATGTAAGCATGACAGATAAAAACCACATCCCGGAAAAAATTCTTTTTTTTGACGGCGACTGCTCATTTTGCCAATACTCCGTTCAATTCGTTCTCAATCATGGTCGGGCCGAAGATATATACTTTGCACCTCTGCAAGGTGAAACCTTTAAGTCTGTAAACCACTTAAACTCTAACGCTTTAGATTTAAATGAGCTTCTTGCTCCAAATGGAAGTTTAGTCTATTTTCGCTATCACAAAATGTATCTTCGATCTAGCGCTGCCATCTGGTTAGCTTGGGATATGGGAGGTCTATGGAAATCCGTTATTGTAGGGTTCGCAATACCACAACTTTTAAGAAATAAAATATACAATTGGATTGCTATCAGAAGAAAAAAAATTATGGCCTTTAAAAAAGAAAGCTCGTGCCTTATCCCCTCTCAAAAGCAAAAAGCGCGCTTAAAGAATTAAAAACCTTAAAATTTGTTCCGGACTTGGGCGACAACTTTTAAAATATCCGGCACCTGAAGCATTCAAAAGATGCTGGCGAAAATGAAAATCAAGATCTCCCCAGGTATCCCACCCATTATTAAAAGACTTTGCCTTAAAAACTTCAAACTCACGAACAAGATTTCTAAAGGTCGAATAATCCATATCAAAGTTTTCAGCATACCTAGGCAAGAGAATATTCTCCCAGACAGTTAAAATTTCACGCGAGTCCACGTGACTAGGAACCTCTTGAAACAAGCGATAAATTTCATCCAGGCCTGAAACTTCACGCATCCGCAATGTCCAATTTTGAAGGCCGGCCCAAGGAGTGTAAGCATTTAAACGAGCAATCGAGGAAGAAAAATGCTTTTCAAAAGAATTTAGAAGTTTGGGCGACCCCGAATCATATATGGCCTGAACCAAATAGGCTACTTTCATATCGGCAGGCATATTGGCCTTAAGAATAGAGTCAAGCCCTGGATGATCAATAAGAAAATCATGAAGCAATAAAAATGACCGCAGAGAGTTTACAGTTAAACTCTGACGCGAAAACCCTAACTTTCCAAGCATACTTTGGAAAATACTTCCTCCACGAACAGAAACAACTTTGAGCTGCGCAACTCCGGATGTTGAGGCCATATCCTCGATCATCTGAACAGGTACTAAGTAGTGCTCTGGAGATTTACGCATTAACTTTGAGTGAACACTTGAAAGAAAGTCCTTGTAATTATGGTAAGCTTTCTTACTTCCAAGACTTGAAATCAACCTTTGGCGCATATAAAGCTTCTCTAAATTGCTAGGTATCGCTGCAAAAATAAAGGTCCAGGGAATACTAAGGACTAAAGGAACCCATTGCACTTGGCCCAATTGAATCATAACGAAAGGAAGGACATAGTTAACGAGAGTGGCACTGATCATAGCAATGGCCATTCCCATTCCAGAGCGACGAAAAATAACCCGAGTTCGAACCATCTGCTGAGCAAAAAAAGTTTTAAATGTTTTGATATTTATTGTCTCAAAAGCGGTTTTCAACTTTAGTTTCAAGGCGTTTGATGCCGCCGCAGCTTCTCTTTGAGGGCCATTATAGTGGGCCATAATATGGCGATGATACAAGTCTTTAAGTTCTGATTTTTGTAAATTAAACAGTTCATGTAATTGATCAGTATTGAGTTGCTGACCGGCCCTTAATTTCTCCATCTTCTCAGGAAAACGCGCTTCAATAGTTTGCCCCATTTGCATAACGGCATCAGCAAAATCCAAAGAAAAACGCATTTGTGCACTTAATTGATCAAAAGAAACTTCCGTATGCTGGCGAATGGGATAGGACCGAGACGACTGCCCATACGCCAAAGTTGGCAGCCACAGAGAAATACTTGCACTCGCAAGACAAGCAAGTCCAATAAACCAGGCCACACTAAGGTGATATAATGATCTTAAATTAAGTGAAAAAATAAAAAGCTCCGTAAAGTGTACTTATGGCACAAATCGCCTCCTCTACACTTATCGACGAGATTTAAAGCGACATAAGTGCAATGTACCAATTGAAATCAAGTTAAAATGCTATTTTGCCGAAAAGATCTATGAATATGAGAACTTCCACGAGCTTTTTACTCCGATTTCTAACCATTTTACTCCTAGCTTTAGGCCTAGGAAGCGGATGCGCGACTCATGATAAAGCGAATTACGAAGAGATAGAGTCTCCTCTAAGCGATAGATCACCGGCAGCACTTGGACACCAATGTCGTGAACTTGTCGCCAAAATATGGGACTCTCCCAACCATCAACCGACGCCCGAACAGGCCGCTCGAATGAAACGTCCAACCCTAGAGCTTCTTGAAGAAGAAGTGGCCATCTCAATGTCACAAGTTGACGACTTCCTGTCCGGACATTACAGACTTTTAAATGATGGCGAGTATGGCCCACTGCGAAGAGCATTTCTCGAAAGCATTCTTCCCTCGACCCAAGAAGAACAACGCGCCCATGCAGCAGGACTTCTCCTGCTTCTCAAGCAGCGACGGCCAGAACTTTCAACTTCCTCACTTATTGCTCATTATCAGCGACTTATGAGAAGCTGTATCTAATAAATTCAATAAGATAAACTGTCCAGCTGACACACCACAACTTTAACTATTGGCCGAATTATGTTTTTTGTTAATATCTAAATTTTTAGACAACGGAGTTATAAACAATGAGTAATATTAAGATTAATCCCCAAGCGCTTGAAGCGATAAATAACTATTCTATAGACTGGGATAATATTGGCTTTGGAAAGTGCATGGCACCCACAATGATCGTCGCCGACTACAATAACGGGAAATGGGGAGATCTTGAGATGGTTCCCTATGGAAACTTGACACTCTCTCCAACCTGCAAAGTTTTTCACTATGCTCAAGAGATTTTTGAAGGAATGAAGGCCTACAGAGTAGATAGAAATGGGCCACTTTTATTTAGACCTTACGAAAATGCTAAGCGCTTTAATATTTCTGCGGAAAGAATGGTTATGCCCACCTTAAATGAAGATTTATTTGTCGAATCAGTTAAGGTGATGGCCGCTCACTGTAAGGATTTTATTCCAACAAAAACAGGCGAGTCGCTTTATATTAGACCCTTTATGTTTGCCACAGAAGAACACTTAGGAATTAAGCCCGCAGACCAGTTCAAATATATGGTTCTCGCCTCTCCATCCGGAGCTTATTTTTCAAGTGACTCGATTACAATTCAAATCGAGCGCCGCTACACCCGTGCATGTCCAGGAGGAACAGGTTATGCCAAAACAGGTGGTAACTACGCCGCAAGTCTAAAGGCCGTAAAAGAGGCCAGAGAAAGAGGCTTTGATCAAACACTCTGGCTCGACTCTGAACATAAAAGATACCTCGAAGAGCTTTCGGGAATGAATATCTTCTGTTTAATTAATGGCGAACTTCACACCCCAGCGATGACCGAGTCCATTCTTGATGGTATTACGCGAAGAAGCCTCATCGATTTGGCCAAAAGCTATGGAATAACAGTTCATGAATCTAAAATGGATATCGATGAGCTGATTGCCCAAATCCAAAATGGTAGCTGTACCGAAGCCTTTGCCTGCGGGACGGCAGCAATTATTACTCCAATTGGCGGCTTTGGTGAAACTGATGGAAAAAAATATGAGCTTAAAGAAAGTTTTGGGCCAATTGCCAGCAAGCTTCGCGATGGTCTCCTCTCCATCCAAGAAGGTAGAACTGAGGATCCATTTAACTGGATTGTCGACCTCTCTAAATTGTAGTTAACAAAAAAAGGAGTAAGACAAAAGCTCTTACTCCTTTCAAATTTTCAACCAGATATTCCTAAAAATTACCCATCATTACCGATTGACGCAACAGGACATGCCTCAAGCTGCTCCATACACAGCTCAATCTCATCATCCGTCTCAGGCTGCTTCTTAACATAAGCATTTCCTTCATCGTCTTCGGCGAAAAAGTCAGGCGCACCAGTGTAGCAAACGTTACAAGCGATGCATCCTTCCCCTTCATCGTCATCTGGGTCAGTACAATACCAAGCTCCTGGAATATTCTTCGGGTGTTTCATATTAGGATTGGACATTCTAAAACTCCTTTTTATCCTTCTTTATACTATGTAGTATAAACCCTATAACTTATTTAAAACAAATCGAACAGCCTGAAATGACAAGACTTTTCAAGCGGTGCTAATTTTTGTAAATTGCCTAAGAACTATCAAGGTCCCTATCGGTCAAAAACCAGAGGAGTTTAAGCGATGGCCAAATTATCTAGAGAACAAGAATATGCCATGCAAAAAGCAAAAGAATGGGTGGCCGATGCTCAAATCGAGACCAACGACAAAGAGGAAATTATAGAACTCATTGAAACTCAAAATATCAAAGAAATCACCGAAAGATTTTACAAAGACCTAGAGTTTGGAACCGGGGGAATGAGAAGCATTCTTGGAATGGGAACCAATAGAATTAATCGATACACTATTCGCAGGGCCTCCCACGCATTGTCTCTTGCCCTAAAAGAATACGCACCGAACCTTTCTCAAAGCATTGCGATCTCTTATGACTCAAGAAAACTTTCTTATGAACTCGCTAAAGAGGCCGCCTGTGTATTTGCGGCAAATGGAATAAAAGCTCTTCTTTTTAAGCGCCTTAATCCCGTTCCTCTTTTATCCTACGCTATTCGCCACCATAAAACAGGAGCAGGTGTTATGGTTACGGCCAGCCACAACCCGGCGAGCTACAATGGCTTTAAAGTTTTTTGGTCAAACGGTGCTCAGGTCACTCCTCCACAAGACCAAGAAATTATTGATCACTATTACGCCACAAATTCCTTATCAGAAATTAAATTCATCAATTTCGAAGAGGCCGAAGAGAAAGGACTTATTGAATGGCTCGACGAGGAAACTGAAAATCATTATCACAATGCGATTAACCAAAGTATTATTCGCAAACAAATGTGCAAAGAAGATGGGGAAAAGCTTAAAGTTATTTACACTCCCCTTCATGGGACTGGACTCATTCCGTGTTCAAGAGCACTAAAAGAGGTTGGCCTTACGAATTTTAAAGTTGTCCTCGACCAGGCCAACCCTGATCATCGATTTCCAACAGTTAAAAGCCCCAACCCCGAAAATCCAGAGGCCTTAGAGATGGCCGTCGACCTTATGAAAAAACATCAGGCCGACATTGTCATGGGCTCTGATCCAGACACAGACCGCTTGGGAGTGGCCTTTATTGACTATAAAAAGGACCCTGAGAAAGTCTACTTCCTTAATGGCAATCAAATCGGAATTATCCTCTTACACTATATCCTTAAAAGTAAAAAAGAATTAGGAGAGCTTCCTGCGAAAAGTTTTTTTGTAAAAACAATTGTCACAACAAACCTTCAAAGCCAAATCGCCAAGTCTTACGGAGTTGATGCAGAAAACACTCTTACTGGCTTCAAGTGGATTTGCCGAAGAGTTGATGAAGTCTTAAAGGCCGCCCCAGAAAAAACCTTTTTATTTGGAACAGAAGAGTCTTTTGGATATCTCAATCATGAGCATATTCGAGATAAAGATGGTGTTAGCTCCCTCGCGCTCATGGCCGAAGTTGCTCTTTATTACAAGCTTCAAAACAAAAGTCTTAACGATGCTCTCGATGAGATATATGAAGAGCATGGATTTTCTGGTGAATACCTTCTGAACTTAAATTATGACGGTAAAGAAGGCTCAGAGAAAATTCTAAGAATTATGGATTTTTTTCGCAATTATAAAGAGAGTAGTTTCGCAGGAGAGCGGATTGATAAAATTGAAGATTATAAGCAGCTAACCATTATCTCAAAAAGCGATGACCGGAGCGAAAAAATTGAAGGGATTCCACAAAGTAATGTGCTTGGATTTATTTTTGAAGATCAAAGTAAAGTTTACGTACGTCCTTCGGGAACAGAGCCTAAAATTAAATTTTATATTATGGTTCAGGAAAATGAGGGTCTCCTAGCAGACAAAAAAGTTAAGGCCCAAAAAAGAATTGATCAAATCTTGAATTTTATCAATAAAACGGTAGAGAATATTTAATGACTTCTTCTAAAGACAAACAAAGTGAACTTGCAATATGCCTTGTTAGTGGTGGGATGGACTCTCTCGTTAGTGCGGCCTTAGCTAAACAACAAAATCAACATTTGGCCTTCCTCCACCTAAATTACCAACAAAAAACAGAGAGGAAAGAGCTAGAATGTTTTCATAAGATTGCAGATCATTATCAAGTACCAAGCGAGCTGAGAAAAGTTATTGATGTCAGTTTTCTTGGTCAAATTGGTGGAAGTTCGCTCACTGACGACGGTATTGATGTCAAAAAATACAAGGGTGATACCGAAGAAATTCCAGACTCTTATGTTCCCTTTAGGAACACTCATATTCTTTCTATGGCCGTTTCCTGGGCCGAAGTCTTAGGAGCAAAACATATTTATATAGGTGCCGTGGCCGAGGATTCATCGGGCTATCCAGATTGCCGTCCAGAGTATTATGAAGCTTTTAATCGACTCGTCGAAGTTGGTACAAAGGCCAGAGGAATAAAAATTAAAACACCTCTACTTTATATGAGTAAAGAACAAATTATAAAAAAAGCTGTTGAGCTTAACGCCCCTCTAGAACACACATGGTCTTGTTATGCAATGGAGGATAAGGCCTGTGGTGTATGCGACTCATGTGCTTTAAGACTTAGAGGCTTTGAGAAAGCTGGAATGAAAGATCCTATTGACTATCATCAAAGGCCATCATTTCTATAAAGCTCGATCAACTCTTCGAGGTTTGAAACTTTCTTTGAGTCAAAGTCGTTGAGTATTTTTTCTTTTATTTTTGCTAAAAACTTAGGTCCTTGATAGATAAAGGCCGAATAGATTTGAGCGGCCCTTCCTCCATGCCTCCAAAAGTCGATTAGGTCTTCATAACTGCTCATGCCACCGACGCCTATAACATCGAGATTTGAGTCGTCTTTAGAAACTTCTAATACTTTATTTCGAAACTCTCTCGCTTTTTGAGATAAAAGTCGGCCAGAGACTCCACCCTCACCTCGCTCTTTCATTATTGTCGTATTTGTGGCAATAACACCCGCAAGCTCATACTCACTGACAACTGCTATTATTCCCGGAATATCCTCAAAGCTCATATCTGGAGAAAGTTTGATATAAAGCCGACATGGATTTTCCTCTCTATGCTTTTGAAGCTCACTAAATAGCTCCCTTAAATAAGACTCATTCTGAAGGTCTCGAAGCCCTGGAGTATTAGGAGAAGAAACGTTTATGACCAAATAGTCACAAGAACTAGCAAACTTGGAATAAAGATATTTATAATCATCAACGGCCTTATCTTGAGGAGTATCTTTATTTTTACCAAGGTTAATTCCAAGCGGTTTTAAATCGCAAAGGCCTTGCTGAGATAAAATATTTTCAAGAATCTTTTCTGCACCTTCATTATTAAAGCCCATTCGATTAAGTAATGACTCTTCCTCCGGGATTCTAAATAACCTTGGGCGGGGGTTTCCAATTTGCGGCTTGGGTGTCACCGTTCCAACTTCAATCGCTCCAAAAAGCAGACGAGAAAAAAAGGCGATGGCCTCAGCATTTTTATCAAGTCCGGCCGCCAATCCAACGGGAAAAGGCCATTTCATGGGTTTACCATACTTAGTTTGCTTAAAGTTGACTGACAGTTCAGGACGAATATCGGCCTGACCAAAAACTTCGGAACAAGAGAGCGGAAACTTTGACAAAAGCTTAAACGATCCTTCGTGCGCTTTTTCAGCATCCATTTTAAAGGCCATAAATTTGAAAAACGGATACAAGTCCATAAGTATTATTCCAGTTTTAGTAAAGAGTTACGAAGTCGCCTTCATGAACAGAGCCACCAGAGTGAAGAATAGCAATACTTCCATCCGCGCCAAAATAATCGATCACTTCTAGTGTCCCCTTAACCTCTCCACGAGAAACTCCAATTAAAGCTCCTGTTTCGGGATCATAAATTTCTTGACCATCAGTCATAACTCTTAAGATATCAGATATATGAATACCACTTCTTCTTCCTGCATTGATATAGATTTTATTTCCAATGATCCGAGCAACACGGCCAACCCACTCTAGCTTTTCCGTAGCTCCAATTATTTGAGGAATAGACTGTCGAGTCGCCACTCTTACAGCATATCTTAACATTTCACGCCGATGTGCGAGATGTTCTTCCTGGTCCCCCATAAAAAAACGATAGCTATCATCGTCGGCGTGACCTCTAAGGGTTTCATTTAAAATTTCTTTACCAGAGTTCACATCATGAACCCTAACTTCAACTACGGCCTCAGAATAAGTTCTCGTTTTACGAATCATCCCAATTTCATCCGTTCTCTCTCGAACTCTTGCCTCGACAACTCTTCCATAAACTACGAAATTAATTCCTTGAACTCTCGCCTGTCTTGAAACTTGAGGTAATTTACTTCCACCTCCAGCATAGACCTCTCGAGAGTCTCCATAGAGTGTTGCGCCCATTGGATCAATAATAAAATGACCTGTTCGGGAGAGCTCTCTGCGAATTTCTTCAGTGGCGGTAACCGCTAACTCATCGCCACCATGTGGAGAATCATTAAAAAAAGTTAAAAGAGCAACCTTCTTCTTAATTCCCCCAAAGTCTTGTGGTGGGCCTGAGGCAGCTCGCATTCCTGAATGCTGTCTCGATACGACAGGAGTTGAACATGCCTGAGCAAGCATGCTAAGTAAAATTATAATCACGCCAACAATTTTAAGTTTGACTTGATCTGCTTGACCTTCCCTGGTCATAATCTTCTCCTCCTACATTTGGTAACGTAGTTCTAAGTCTTCGGTTTGTGATCCTCCATCACCACCAGCAAGACTAAAAATATCTGGGCGAGAGGGATCCGGTATAATGAGATGTCGGGTCTCTCGTATAGTTGTCGCATTTAGTGACAAAAGAACTCTTAGGATATCTTCAGGGGCACCTTGATATGAAATAAGAATTTTACCAACCTCACCATCATAGGACTCAATGACTGGCTCCACTCTTGATGAAATTCCACGCTCCCTAATTACTCGAGTGACTTGCATAAGTTCTTGAATATTATTTACTTGTGAAACTTTAATGGCAAAAGACCTTCTGTTTCCAATCGATTCATTAAAGCGTCTCGCAAAACGATCAAGAGAGACGATTGGTAGTCTATAAACAAGGCTAGCAAGATCAGAGCTTAATCTATGATCATCACTAGTTGAAAACTCTCGAACCTCACGGTTTAGGTCATGTGATTTTAAAAGTTCATTTGTTTTAAGCTCAACTAAAACAAACTCTCCATCAATTTCAAACTCTCTAAGTTCAAGCGATGGGTTTTCATTTGATTTAGACATTTTCACCACAATTCTTAACCAAAGCGAATTGGCCATAGTATCTTGCTCACCAGATAAGCTTGTTTCTGCTGATGCCCCCATGATGCTTTCTTCCTGAGTGGCAGCTGCATAATCCTCTGGTTGGTCATAAAAGCTCATTCGATGACTTCTTAAAATGGGGTCAATCCCACTCTCGCGCCTCTGAGAAGAACTTAAAAAGCTAAGAAGTCTCTCCTCAACTGATGAGTCTGTTAAAATAACTTCATCCACATGAGCATTAAAATTATCTCCTAGCCACCTCATCCAATGCTCATTAACAACTTCAATAAAGTCTTGGCCATACTGTACTCCCGCCTCACTCCAATTCATTTCTGATAGTTGAAACTCAGTCGTTACATAAAGCCGAGAGAAATGGCGGGACTCTGCCTCTTGTGTAAAGTCGTAATAAATAGAGGTTAAGCTTTCTCTATCCACTCTTGCATGAAGCAGGAGATGCCGAGAATTTGGCATACGAGTTGAACGACTCATTCTTTGAATAGAATAAGATGGAATAACACTATTTAATGAAGCAAAATTTGAGCGCGCCTTTAACCTTTCAACTCTTAGCTCTTCATTAAATGCTTCATAAGCTTCACGATCTAGGTTTGCAATATCCTCATCCTCTTTAATTCCATGCTTTTCACGCAGCTCAATTAATTTAGACTCGAACGATTTTTTAAACTTTGCATCAAACTCCTGCCAAAAAAGATCCGGACTCAGTCCAAGCTCTGCCAATTCCTTTGTAATCACATCTCTCATAGCACTGGCCAAAAGCTGCTCCTTAACAAAACTCAAAGAGTCATTCTCACGTGAAATAAAATGGCCTTCTCCTCTGATAAAATCTGAAGAGGCCATTGCGACTTGAGACAAAGCAATTACTGGCAAACAAATAAAACTTAAAAAAATATTCTTTAAAAAAGGTTTGCTTAAAACTAAATTTTTCACTCGAATTTTTTTCATAATCTATAACTCTGTAGTTGCGTCTTTGATATTTCCATCGACAATAAATTTTACACTATTATCATTGAAAATTTCATTAATTCGGGCCGCCATTTGCGGCGTCGGGTTTACTAAAAATTCATCTCCCAAGGGTAGTCTTCCTTTGGCATCTCCGTTCTCTAATATTATATGCGCTGGAATGCTTCCACGGTAACTGAGCAATATTTGCTTAAAACGCTCAAGCTTAGGAGCACTCACCTGCTCAATTTTAACATTAATTCTAACCCCAGACACTCTGTCCTCGGCCTGATCCTTAAGTTTTTGAACCTTTGAGGGAAAAAACTTACGAGGATCTTCGGCCAATCGAACTTCGCCTGTCATTATCACAGGCTCATCGGTCTCAAAAACCTCTTCATACTCTTTAAAAACCGTCGGGAATACAACGCATTCAATCTTACCACTCAAGTCTTCGAGGTTGGCAAAGCACATCCTATCGCCTTTTTTGGTTAAAATATTTTTTTTACCAGTGATGAGGCCGGCCAACACCAGTTCACGTTTATTATTGCCTTCAATTTCATGCACCTGAGCTATTGGCATAGACGACATTTGGGACAAGATATCTTTAAAACGATCCAAAGGATGACCTGAAACATAAATACCTAAGAGCTCTTGCTCATACTTAAGTTTATCGAGTGAATCGAAGTCATCCATCTCTTGGATGTCCAATAATTCGCGAGTTGTCTCTTGAGAGGAGTCAGCGCCATCCATGTCAAAGAGTGAAACTTGACCAAGTTCTCTTTCTTCTTGTTTTTTAAGTCCGTAGCTAACAATGAGTTCCATATTCTCAAGAAGAACTCTACGATTCATTTTTTCGCAACTGTAGAAGGCCCCAACCTTTATCAACGACTCAATGGCCTTCTTACCAACTTTTCTGAGATTAACTCGCTCACAAAAATCGATAAAGCCTTTAAACGGTCCATTCTCTTTTCTTTCACGAATCAGCTCTTCAACTGCACCCTCTCCGACATTTTTAACGGCCCCCATCCCAAATCTAATATTTGAAACATTTGGATTTTCATCCTCAGGACTTGCTTCGACAACATTAAACAGCCATAAAGATTCGTTCACATCAGGCGGGAGAACCTCAATTCCATAAGTTCTCGCGTTACTAATATAGGCCGTAACTTTATCTGTATTTGAAAGCTCGGTTGAAAGAAGACCTGCAAAAAACTCGGCCGGATAATAATACTTTAAAAAGGCGGTCTGATAGGCAATAAGACCATAGGCCACAGCGTGAGACTTGTTAAATCCATAGGCCGCAAAGTTGGCCATTAACTCAAAAAGATCTACGGCCTTTTTCTCATCAAAGCCGCGCTCAATGGCACCTGTTCTAAAGATTTCACGATGCCGATCCATCTCTGAAATTTTCTTTTTCCCCATCGCTCGGCGAAGCATATCCGCTTGGCCAAGAGAGTACCCTGCAACAATTCGAGCGATATTCATCACCTGCTCTTGATAAACAATGACACCATAAGTGTCACTTAGAACCGGCTCAAGATCGGGGAAAGCAAAACTCATATCCTTTCGGCCATGCTTAATTTCAATAAAATCATCCACCATTCCCGACTCTAGAGGGCCAGGTCGATAGAGAGCGTTTACGGCCGTAATATCTTCCAAAGAGTCCGGACGAATTCTCTTACAAAGGTCAATCATCCCCGAAGATTCGAGTTGGAAAACCCCAATGGTTTCACCTCGAGAAATAAAGTCGTAAACATTTTTGTCTTCGAGATCAATCGCCTCAATATCAAAATCTGGCCTTTGATCTCTTTGAATAAACTTACAGG
>SKIL01000298.1 GCA_007116425.1 Bacteriovoracaceae bacterium
AAAATCCAATAAAAATATCTTAACGTAAACTTTGTTACGTCACCAAGCGAATGTAAACTATCTAGGACTGATTGTCCTAAACCCTCAATATAATCGTGAATTGACCGGTAAATTTTTTTAAAAAATCCGGGCGTTTGAGAGTTCGCGGAAACTTCATTTGATTTCATGGAACTATTCTAATCTATAGACTCTAGGAACGCGAGGGGTTAGTTGACAAAAAATCTCATACGGAATCGTATCGATTGACTCAGCAAGTTCCAAAAAGCTTTCTTGATCGTGATCCCATATCGTCATAATATCACCAGCACGCAAATCACAAACAGCATCTTGCTCGAAAAAAACTTGGGCCATGTCCATATTGACGCGCCCGTATATTTCTCCGACATGTCCATTATGACGTATCTTTGCCCCTCGATAGCGATTAATAATTCCATCCCCATACCCGAGCGCAACAATCGCGACAACTCCATTTCGAGGACACGGTGTGGCACCATAACCAATTGGCTCACCTGGCCCAACTTCAAAAGTTTGAATGATATAAGTTTCAAGGCGAGAAATCATTTGCCCGCTCCAAACACCTTTACGGTTAGGCAGGGTCAAAGAAGAGGGCCCATAGAGCATAAGTCCGGGTCGAATATGGCTCTCTTCAAGTCCAGCTTTTTGCTCAATTGCCCCCGAGTTTGAAAACGAGCTTTTTTCAACTTGAATGCCTCGCGCTCTCAATTCACTTTTAAGTTGCTTAAAGTTTTCTAACTGTTTTTGGTTCATTTTAATTTTGAACATACTTTGAGATGCACAAGCAAAGTGGCTCATCAAGTGATCAATCGTTTTACGACCAAATTTCTTTAATAAGTTTGCAACGTGATCCAAATCGTCCATTTTTATTCCCAGACGATTCATCCCCGTATTAAATTTTAAAATAAGCGGAAAATGACGAAAGTCCTTATCTGCTAAAAAAAAGCTTAGATCTTCAATATTGGAAAGAACTGGTAAAATGCGGCGATTGAGATAGATTTCTTTACATTCCTGAAGAGCGATTTGCACATCCGAAAAAACATAGGCTTCAAAGTCCAGTTCTGGAAGCTCATCACGCAAATAGATCGCTTCTCCTAAGGTCGCCAGGCCAAACTCTTTTAAACCCAAGTTTTGGCAAGCAAAACGAACAATCGGAACAGCACCATGTCCATAAGCGTTCGCCTTAACCATTGCCATAATTTCATTGGAAGGGGCCAAGGCCTTTAACTTATCAAGATTGGAGGAAAGTATATCTAAATCAACTACGAGGCGACTTCTATAGCGCATTTATTTACCATCACCATTCAAAGAATAGGTCTCTCGATTAATTAAATATCTAAGCTCAAACCTATATCTTTTCTATGCCGCCTAACTTCAGAGCGGGTATTTTTAATTTGAAGAGCTTTTTGATCAAAGTCAAATTCTAACTCATTACTGATATTATCGATCACCTGATCTTCCAGATCATCGAACTGACTTTTTCCAGACTCTAACATTTCACGTGAACTTTCTTCAGAGGCAACCTGATCTTGCTCAATCTCTTCAATTTGAGCATGGGTCTTGATTTCTTTACGACTTGTTTGAAAAGGACCTGTCTGCATATAGTTGAGAATGGCCAGACTCGTAGGTGGCACCATGACAACTTCGGGACGAAGGTCGGTGGCCAAAACAATATCAACATCTTCAAAATAGCGCCATAAGGGATAACGACCGATAAAACTTTTAAGTTGGTAAAAGATTTTATCTGCGTGTTCGCGCTCGACTAATAAAAGGTTTTTACTCACACCAAAAGACGCCATTCTAAAGTGACTTTTGTACTGAAGTTCAAAGCGTTTAAAGAACTCTCGATAGAACTCATTCCAATAAAAACGGGTCTTCAGTTGTCGAGAGCGAATAAAATTAATCAAAGCAGAAAAATCGAGAGAGATTACGGCGTAACTTGAAGTTGCCTCGCCAAATTCACTGCTTTGAGCGGTTGATTCTTCAGAGATTGCCACTGCTTTTCCATCTAAGTAAATACGATCCAACAGGGCCATCATAAGCCAGGGAGAAACCTCTGAACTCACATCGTATTCAAGTTCCCTCTCTCCAATTAAGTATCGTGCATAAAGACCGGATAAATATAACTCAAAGCGATCCCAATCAATCACATTTAAAAGATTCTCTTCCTCTAATTTTAAAAGAATCAGCTTGTCCGGATTCTCACCCTCTCCCCGGATGGAAAGGGCCATAAGCTCACCCGACATAACTTCGGCCGCCACTTGCTGGGCCATGGTTTGCGCAAAGCTTTCGATCCCCTGATTAGAGGTTCTCCCCAGCCAAATAGGGGGTAAGCTTTTAAACTTTCGAGAAGTAAGCTCTGGGCTAATTAACTTTTGCCCATTTTTGGATAATTCAAACATTGAGAAACTCTTCACTTCGTGAAAAGAGCTGAGAACTCGATCGATAATTTCATCGAAAGTATTCGACTGTTGAACCGCCTCAAAGCGAGCGATCATTGAATCTGTCAATTTAGAGAAATACTCGCGCTCTTTAAAACCTTCTAGTTGACGTAAAAGTCCAGTGACATGGCCTTCTAGACGCGACTCTTCTTTCTTTAGCCGGTTTAAGTTCTCCTCTGTTTCAGACAGATAGTTAAACCTTTTGAGAATATTCTTTACCTGCCCCTTCAAACTCACCTCACTCGAAATTGTTCCCAGGTGATCAAGTTCAAACGTTGAATAAAGTAGAGGGATATTTTCAGGGGAATAAAAAAAACTTAATTTTAATTGAGAACTCTTTACCAGCGGGTGATCTTTAAAAAGTAACTTTCCTTGACTCATCATAGAGACATCAACGACTGATAGTGCAGGCTTTTGAGCGTACACATCATCCCAAAACTGCTTTAAATCCTGATACACAAAAGGAATGACACCAGTTTTTCGAAAAACTTTTGAAAGTTCTCGTGCCTTAACAACGTCACTCATTAAAAGGGCAACACTTAATTCTTTTTTGGCGTATTCCTTACTTTTCATCAGTTTCTCCTCATAAGCATGCTTTCCATTATGCCTTAAAATGCCGCTAAAAGTCTAATCACTTAAATCCTCTTGAACCAAATCTCTAGGGTGAAGAATCTTGTCTTGCTGTTCAAGATTCAGAGATAGATTTGCAAACAAGCGATAAAAACTTTCTCGCTCTAGATACAGCTGTTCAACAGTATCTCTTCCCTCTTTCACCAAAGGACGAGAGCTGTCTCCTGAGATTCGCTCCCAACAAATGGCAAAAGGAGTGTCGAGATAAACAATTGTAAGGCCTGGGCCTTGGGATTGAACTCTTTTTATAATTTGCCCCGTATCACCGCGAAGAGTTCCTCCACCTAAGGCCAAAAGACATCTTTCCGAGTAACTCTCGCCTTCCTCTAGAGCATAAGCCTCCAAAAGGCTTTCAAATGTCTCAAGTTCAACTCGTCGAAAAAAATCCCAACCTCGATGAGCAACCATCTCACTCACGCTTTCGTAATTGGCCCGCTTTAAAATTTCTCGATCGAGATCGAGGAAAGTCCACCCCTCAGCCCCCTTGAGCCGATTCATCAAAGTAGACTTTCCGCTTCCCATAAAACCAGATAGGGCCACCAGCATGAAACCTCCATCCCATAAGTCTATGTTAGTACATAGCTACAGGCTAACGCATATTATCAATAAAAGTGAGTTATCGCATCAAGCCGAAGAACATTCTGGTAATTTTTTTACGACTTAGCCCACCACACTAGTAACCAAAAAGCTAAAAGCATGTTTTTTTTACACTATTTAAACTTGAATCTTCTCCTCGAGTGCGCAGCGCATTAAGATGTACCCAAATAAGCCCTATAAATAAATCGTAAGAGTGATGGAGAACCAAATGAAAAAACAAATGATAACAGCATTAATTGGGATTTGCCTTTCTACTCAATTAATGGCCCAAGGACCTATGTGCTCAGAGCAATTCGAAGCACAAGTTGAATCCCAAAAAGATGCTCTTCCTGCTAAAGCTGTAATGCTTACATTAAC
>SKIL01000127.1 GCA_007116425.1 Bacteriovoracaceae bacterium
ATTATAAGCAAAAATATTTCTACCTCGCTGCTGAAATGGATAATATGCGCAAGCGTTTTGATCGCGAAAAGCAAAACCTTCTCAAGTTTGGAAGTGAAAAGATTCTTTCAGATTTGGTTGAAGTCGTTGATAACCTAGATCGAACTCTTGATGCGATTAAAAATGATACGGATGAAAAAATTAAAAATATTGTTGTTGGTGTGGACATGGTTCACAAGCAATTTATTGAGGCCTTGAAGGATAATGGTCTTGAAAGAATTGAAGCTTTGGGTGAGAAATTTGATCCAAACTTTCATGAGGCCATGGCCCAACAGCCATCGGAGGAAGAAGAGGATACGGTCATTAATGAATATCAAAAAGGTTATGTTTTAAATGGCAGGCTATTGCGTCCGGCCAAAGTTATTGTCGCAAAAAAGAATGATTAATTTTTAGGAAATAATAAAGGAGAACTCTCATGGGTAAAATTATTGGAATTGACTTAGGAACAACGAACTCGTGTGTTTCGGTACTAGAAAATGGCAAATACAAAATTATTCCAAACGCAGAAGGACACAATACAACACCTTCAGTGATTGGCTTTGGAAAAAGTGGAGATAAGCTTGTTGGGCAAGTGGCAAAAAGACAGGCCGTAACAAACCCTACAAAAACTCTCTACGGGATTAAGCGTTTGATTGGACGAAAGGCCGATGCACCAGAAGTTCAAAAATTTAAAAAGGTTGCTCCATTTGAGATTTTTGCCAATAAAAATGGCGATGCTTGGATCAAAGTTGATGGAAAAGAGCTTTCACCTCAAGAAGTTTCTGCGGCAACGTTAGAAAAGCTAAAAAAATCTGCTGAAGACTATCTCGGAGAAACTGTAACCGAAGCTGTTATTACTGTTCCTGCTTACTTCAATGATGCTCAAAGACAGGCGACAAAAGATGCTGGTCGTATTGCTGGACTTGAAGTTAAGCGGATTATTAACGAGCCAACGGCCGCGGCCCTCGCTTATGGATTAGATGCAAAAAAAGATATGAATATCGCAGTTTTCGACCTCGGTGGGGGAACGTTTGATATTTCAATTCTAGAAATTACAAGTGATGGTGTCTTTGAAGTTAAGGCCACTAACGGAGATACATTCCTTGGTGGAGAAGACTTTGATGAAGCGATTATTGAATACCTTGCAGATCAATTCCAAAAAGATCAGGGTGTTGATTTAAGAAATGATCAAATGGCGCTTCAGCGTTTAAAAGAAGCTGCAGAAAAAGCGAAGCATGAGCTTTCAAGTACAAGTTCAACAGAGGTAAACCTTCCGTTTATCACTGCTGATGCAAGTGGACCAAAGCACTTAAATGTGAATATTACTCGCGATATGTTTGAGTCGCTCATTGGCGATATGGTTAAGCGTGTGATTGCTCCTTGTGAAACTTGTTTGAAAGATTCAGGTCTTGATAAAAATGAAATTAACGAAGTTATTCTTGTTGGTGGTTCAACTCGAATCCCTCTCGTACAAAAGATTGTAAAAGAAACTTTTGGAAAAGAGCCGAGTAAAGGTGTGAATCCAGATGAAGTTGTTGCAGCTGGTGCATCTATTCAAGGTGGGGTTTTGGCCGGTGATGTAAAAGATGTACTTCTTCTTGACGTTACTCCTCTTTCACTTGGGATTGAAACACTTGGTGGCGTTTTCACAAAGATTATTGAAAAGAACACAACAATTCCTGTTAAGAAGTCACAGGTTTTTTCAACGGCCCAAGATAATCAGCCGGCCGTGAGCATTCACGTTCTTCAAGGAGAAAGAGAGTTTTCTAAGGATAATAAAACACTTGGAAAGTTTGACTTAGTTGGAATTAACCCAGCTCCAAGAGGTGTTCCGCAAGTTGAAGTAACATTTGATATTGACGCTAACGGGATTGTAAACGTGTCTGCTCAAGATAAGGCGACAGGTAAGTCTCAAGAAATCAAAATTACTGCGGGCTCTGGTCTTACAGAAGAAGAGATTCAACAAATGGTTCAAGACGCTGAAAAGTATCGTGACGAAGACTCTAAGCGAAGAGAAATTGTTGATGCAAAAAATGGTTTAGACTCACTTATCTTTGCAACTGAAAAGATGATTAAAGAAGGTGAAGGAAAAATCTCTGAGACAGCGAAGAAGGAACTTGAAGATGCTGTGACCGAGGCGAAGTCGAAACTAGAGTCAGAGTCTTTGGATGAGTTAAAAGCAGCAAATGAAAGATTACAAAATGTAAGTCATAAGGTTGCAACAGAGATGTATGGCCAAGCTGGTGGAGCACCTGGAGCAGAAGGTCAACCTGGAGCTGCTGGAGCTGAAGGACAGGCCGAAGGTGGACAGGAGTCAAAGTCTGGTAAAAATGACGATGACGTTGTCGATGCAGATTACAAAGAGGTATAAAACCCTATAAAATTTTAAGTTCGAAGGAGTCTCCCTGGATGGGAGACTTCTTTGTTTAAATCCTAAAGAAATAATTGGTTGATTATGAGTAAAAGAGATTATTACGAGGTCTTAGGTGTTGCAAAAAATGCTTCAAAAGATGAAATCAAGAAAGCTTATCGCAAACTTGCCTTAAAATACCACCCTGATAGAAATCCAGACGACAAAGATGCTGAGGCGAAATTCAAAGAAGCTTCAGAAGCGGCAGATGTTTTATTAAATGAGCAAAAAAAGCAGCGCTATGATCAATTCGGCCACGCCGGAGTAGACGGCCAGCAAGGCTTTGGCGGCGGCGGTTTTGGCGGTGGAGATTTTTCAGATCTTGGAGATATCTTTGGAGATATTTTTGGTGATTTTTTTGGAGGCGGTGGTGGACGTCGCCGCGGCGGACGCCGGCAGGGGCGACCAGGTAACGATCTGCAAATGGGCGTGAATGTGACTTTCGAGGAAGCTGCTTTTGGTGTCGATAAAACAGTTAATCTCACTCGCTTAGATACTTGTGGAACTTGTCAGGGTTCAGGAGCAAAAGATGGTTCTCAACCAATTACCTGCGATATGTGTCAGGGAATGGGTGAAGTTCGCAGGCAGCAGGGATTTTTTACCGTTGCTTCAACTTGTCCAAAATGTAATGGTTCAGGCCAGATGATCTCTGATCCATGCCAAAAATGTCATGGTCAAGGAAGAGCAAAAAAGAAAGTTGAATTGGAGGTAAAAATTCCAGCGGGAATAGATGTTGGGCAGCGTTTAAAACTAAGTGGTGAAGGGGATGCTGGTGCACAAGGTGGACCAGATGGCGACCTTTATGTAGTTATCGATATTGAACCCCATGAGTTTTTTGAGCGCGAAGGCAATGACGTTTATTGCAAAGTTCCCATAAGCTTTTCTCAGGCCGCACTTGGTGCAGATATTGAGGTTCCAACGCTTCATGGCAAGGTCTCGGTTAAGGTTCCTGAGGGAACTCAATCGGGTAAAAAGATGCGTTTAAAGGCCAAAGGGATTCAGCGTTTAGGTGGTTACGGCATGGGTGATCAAATTTTACAGATTCATGTTGAAACTCCTTCAAAGTTGACTCGTGAGCAGCGAGAAGTTTTTGAAAAATTGGCCGAATTAGAGTCTGTAAAATCAAGCCCCATGAGTCGTGGCTTTTTCGATAAGGTTAAGGATCTGTTTCAATAGAGATATAACTATGTCGTTTTTAATCTTGAGAAGCTTTGTCGGGTTTGAGGAAGCTTCTCTTGCCTTTAGCTATACAAGCTAGCGGTCAAGCGATAAAATAGTGCGACAAAGAATCTAATGATTAGGATATGTTAATGATGAAAGTTCTTATCGCTTTTTGCGCTATTTTTCTGTCTGGTTGTTCGGGGATCAGCTTAATTACTCCAGGTCTTCGCTCTTCTCTATATACTGAGGACTTTCTGGCCGAAATTGAATCAGTAAAACAACTATATGCTCAAGGCCAAACCAGGAATGCGTTGAACCGATTGAGAAGTATGAATCAAGAAGAGTTGAGGCCAACAGAAATTGGGCTTAAACGAAATCTGATTGGAGTCATTTATTTTTCTGAAGGAAATTATGAGCAGGCCATTTTTCAATTTGATACGGCCCTTTCATACTCTCGTCTCGATGACGAATTAACGGCACAAATTCATCTCAATCTTGCCAGTAGTTATTTTAGACTGGATCAATTTGAGAGAGCGATGAGCGCATTAGATAGATCCGATTATACGAGATTGACGCCTGAGGAGGCTTTGAAGCATCACCGTCTTCATTTTGCTTTGGCCAGGGAACTCAATCGAGATCGTGCGGCCACCATTGCATTAATTCGTTTGCTTGGAAGCCATGAGAGAGTTGCCGAGATTCGAAATAACCCTCTTTTTCAGGAGTTGAATAATTATTTTTTTAGGTTATCTCGTCGAGAAAAACTAAGAGTGATTGAAGGCTTTGAATCTGAGCAAAACTTGGCCGCAGGTTATTTAGCTTATTTGGATGCAGAGAGAGCTTATTATCAAGGCAACCGTCAGGAAGCGATAGAGCTGCTTGAATGGATTGAAAGACGTTTTGCGAGGCGAACAGAACTTGTTCAAGTTGTTCAAGGTTTTGTTTTCCGCCTAGAAAACTTTAGTCAGATGGACCAGAGATCTATTGGTGTGATTCTTCCACTGTCAGGTGAAAGAAGGGAGTTTGGAGAGCGGGCCTTATTGGGAATCGATGCCGCTCTTCAAGAGTCACTTGGTAGATCAAATCAAGAGAGCTTCCAATTGCACATTGTAGACAGTCAGGGAGCACCAGCAGTTGGAGCCTATAGGGTAAATGATCTCGTAGAGCAACATAACGTCTCAGTAATTATTGGGGGGCTTTTTTCCGGTGAAGCTGAAAAGCAATATCGAGAGGCAAAGAAGCGAGGGGTATTATTTATTTCACTTTCTCAACTCTATATTCCTCAGTCGCAAAAAAATCATCTCTTAATTGAAATTCCTGGATCTATTGAGTCTCAAATTAATGAGCTATTCTCCAATGATATGCTCGATCACTTCGGTCGACGGGCCGCCATTATTTATCCGGATAATGATCGCGGTGAAATTTATATTAATGAATTTTGGCGTATGGCCCAATTGAGAGAAGTCCAGGTGAGTGGAGTTGTCTCATATGAGGAAGGAATTACTGACTTCAGGGATCCCGTAAGAAATTTATTGGGGTTAAAATTTGATCGAAACAGAGAAGAAGAAACAGAGCTTTTAGAGTCTATCCATGCTCTTGAAAGGACCGGTGGAGTAAGGCGTGTTCAAACCTTAAAGCCTCAAATAGATTTTGATTGGGTATTTATTCCTTCTTATCCTATGGAGGCGGTACAAATTATTCCAAGTTTTAATTATTTTGATGCTGCTGGTGTTAGCAAGATTGGTGTTCCTAGCTGGCGTTCTCGGACCGTCATGCAACAGAGTTCTCGTTTAGGAGAATTGTTTTTTATTGGTGATGATGTTCGACCAGTAAGTGAATCTTTTAGACGTGGTTTTTTTTTTTTATTTAATGAAGCGCCTCGAATTATTGAATTAAGAGGCTACGATGCTATGGGGCTAGTTGATAGTCTATTGGCCGGAGAGTCTTTTGATGCTCGAGATGCTTTTGAATTTAAGTTAAGAGAAGTTGAAAATCTCAAGGGACTTACAGGTGTCTGGACTCTCAACGATAATTTATGGCTAAAAGAAATGACCCCATTACAAATTAGAAGAGGTCAAATTAGACAAATTGAACGACGTAGTGAAGAGGTCATACCATTAGAAACGGAACTTCCTGATATTCAAGATGTAGATTATGAAGAAAGTAGTTTTGATGAGGCCAGCTAGTTTTTTGGTTGAATAAAACCAAAAAGAAAACCCAACCCATAAGCAATATTGATAAATATTTGTAGAAGTATAATTAAGGGTAGTAAGAGCATCGATTTAGACTTGAAGGCCACAGAAAAAGAAAAGAATATACTCAAGCCTAAGTAAGTATAGAGCGGAGTCAGAACAATTGTTGACCATAAAGGCATTAGCAGTACTATTGGAAGAAACGCCAAATACAAAATAAGTAGGCTCGGCACGACGAAAATCAGTTTAAAAAACTGTGGGTAATATTTAAAACTTTTTGCTCGGTGGAATCCACTGAAAAAAATATCTTTTATCAAAGTGAAAGGATTTGTTGGCCATCGATGATAGACATGTAGATAGGGAAATATTTTAATGTTAGCGTCGATGAGCCTTAGATTATCAATGAGAATATTTTCTTCATTGTGAAAGAGTCGTTCGTCGAAACGAACCTTTTCTAACAGACTTCTTTTCACCCAAATATTATACAAAATTAACTCTTGTTCGCCTGAGTTCTTACTATTCAAAAAGTTGCGCCTTAATTTTGTGTGGGCCGTTGCCATTCGAGATTGCAAGGTGACACCGATTAAGTGTTCAATAAAAGAAGCTTGCGGATATGTTTGATCAGGTCCACCAAATATATCAATATCTGGTCGCTCTTTAATGATTTCTAATGACTGAGAAACATAATCTGGAGGCAAAATAATATCGTCATTGAGAAAACAGATGTAGTCAGCATGAGACTGATCCAAGCAAAGATTTTTTGCATGGGCCGGAGTTAGATTTGAAAAATGATGAAGCTCGACGTGGATATTTTTCAAAAGACTGATCTTGTCTTGAAACTCTTGGATGATTTTTTTGAACTCTTGAACTTTGGAGACTTCTTCTTGATTAATACCGATAATAATTTCATAAAACTCTTGAAGTTTATTAGATTGGGACTTCTCAATACTCATCTGTAATGAGCTCAGACAATCCTTTATTTGATAGTTGGGATGGCTCAGTATAATAATAAAGGATAACTTCATACCGAAATCATTTCAAAACAGAGTAAGTTAAGCAAGTGGGAGATTAGATTATAGGCGGGCGCAAGAGCGATCCTATCTAAGGCCTATACTTTTCTTAAATAGATATGGCGGGTCAAATTTTATTAGATTGACCTTTGTGATGACCCGCGCAAAGATGCTGTAGCTATACTAAAGCTTATTTCTTAGCTTTAGCTTGTTCAATACGCTTTTTGATACGATCTTTAAGCTTTTGCTGTGATTTTCTACGCTTCATTTTTAAAACTGATCTTTTTCTTCCCATTCCCATCTTGAACCTCCGAATTTTGTTTACGCCTAGCAATAACAATGGAAAGATATACTAGAAGAAAAAGTGAGTGTTTGACAAGGTTGTGGTAATAAAAAGCAACTTTATTAGTTGAAAATAAAACCTCCTAAGTGGTAAATTTTACGCTAGATATTCATGGAAAGAAACTAAGGTATGACAATGGCCGTCAAAAAAAAGACGAAGGCGCGTTCTTCAAAGAAAAAAACGACCAAAAAAACTTCTCCGCTTAAGTCAACTAAGAAGAAATCAAAGCAATGGCGATCTGAAAAAATCAATTTGGCCGAGCGTTCAAGAAAACTTGAAACTGAAGGGCCGGATGTTGGTGGAGACTCAAGCTTAGATCAAATAATTCCTGGTGTTGTAAGTTCAGAAAATCCTGATAGTTTGACTCCCGTTGAATACAAAAAAATGCTATTGCGATCGCGAAGAATTCATTGGAATGCAGATAAGAAAAAAATTGCAGTAGATATGCTCGAGCGCTATACAGGGCATAATTTGGAAGACTTTCAGTCGCAGATTATTTTAACGAACTTTCATTACTATACACAACGTTTTAATACACTGTTGGAAGATCACAAGTATACTCAGGGTTCAGCATTTAAGGCATCCACTTCTAAAAAAGCTCAGGTCACAATTATCGAGTTTGGGGTTGGATCTGCCATGGCCGCATTGATTGGAGAATTACTTGCAGTCGTAAAACCTAAGGCCGTTTTATTTTTAGGTTTAGCGGGTTCAGTGCACCCTTCTCTAAAAGTTGGGGACTTTGTTTTACCTATTGCTTCGATTCGTGCAGAAGGAGTTTCGCAACACTTTCTTCCAACTCAAGTTCCAGCACTTCCCACCTTTAAAGTTCAAAAATTTGTTTCTCAAATTCTAGTTGAGCACGGACACGAGTATCGAACTGGTACCATTCATTCAACCGACTTGCGCTTTTGGGAGTTTGACGATCGATTTAAACAAAACCTTGTTGAAGAGCGAGTACTTGCTGTTGAAATGGAAACCGCCGCACTATTTACCTCTTGTTTTGTCAGCAAAGTAAATATTGGTGCTCTTTTACTTATTTCTGATTGCCCTATGAAAGAGGGCGGGATTAAAACAAAAAAATCCGCGAAGCAGGTTTTCAAAAAATACACGGACATTCACATCGAGATTGGAATTGAGGCCATGGCCGATATCGCTGAAAGAGGTGAGAAAATTAGACACTATACTTGGGATTAATTTCATTATTTATATAAAAAGGATTCTTAAACATGTTTAAAAAAATGCTAGATTGGTTTTCAAATGACCTGGCCATCGATTTGGGGACGGCCAATTGTCTTGTTTATGCTAAGGACAGAGGGATAATTGTAAATGAACCTTCTGTTGTAGCTGTTCACCAGGGAGTTAAAGGGGCCAACAAAGTTCTCGCCGTTGGAAAAGAAGCAAAAGAAATGCTCGGGAGAACACCTGGTTCAATTAAGGCCATCCGCCCAATGAAAGACGGTGTGATTGCAGACTTTGAAGTTACTCAGGCGATGTTGCGATATTTTATTCATAAGTCAGCGGCGGGCTCAAAGCTTATAAAGCCACGGATTATTATCTGTATCCCATTTGGTATTACTCAAGTTGAAAAGCGTGCCGTCAAAGAGAGTGCTGAACAAGCTGGAGCTCGAGAAGTTTACTTGATTGAAGAGCCTATGGCCGCAGCAATTGGAGCAGGTCTGCCGATTACAGAACCATCCGGAAATATGATTGTTGATATCGGAGGAGGAACAACAGAAGTTGCAGTGATTTCCCTTGGTGGAATTGTTTACTCAAAGTCTGTAAGAGTTGCCGGTGATAAATTTGACGATGCCATTGCTTCATATATTAAAAAGAAGTACTCCCTTTTGATTGGAGAGCGAACGGCCGAAGCGATTAAAATGTCTATTGGTAATGCTTATCCATTTGATGATGAAGTTAAAACATATGAAGTAAAGGGGCGAGATTTAATTGCTGGTGCTCCAAAAATTATTGAAGTTACATCTGATGAGATTAGAGATGCACTTTCTGATCCTGTTGCGGAGGTCGTTGAGGCCATAAAGGTGTCACTTGAAAAGACTCCACCAGAGTTGGCCGCAGATATTGTTGATAATGGGATTATCCTCGCTGGAGGAGGTTCTTTATTAGCGAATCTCGATATATTAATTAAAGAAAAAACTGGGCTGCCGGTGTCTTTATCGGAAGATCCATTGACTTGTGTGGTTCGAGGTTGTGGAAAGGCCTTAGAGTCAATCACTCTATTGAGACAAGTTACAACACTTTCTTAAGTTTTAAATAAGGAGAAGGGAATATGGAAGGCCCTAACTCGAACTTTGTTGAATTAAAATGGGATGAAATTTCAGACTCACTCGCGGACCTTGTGTCTGCTGGTGGTGCTGTAAAGATATGGGCCAAGGGTGAAGTTCCAGATTTATGTACTGTTACAAATAGCCATAGTGAAGATACAGATCAGCAGCTAAGACTTAAGAATTCGCATATATCAGAGGAATGGCTTGAAAAAGATTTCTATATTCAATTTGACCTTCAGTCGGTTGAATACTTTTCTAAAGGTAAAGTGGTTGAAATCCTAGAGGATAATGAATTTTGGTTTGAAATGAACCCTCATGTCTTTAGAGTTGAAAAAAGAGAAAACCCTAGAGTTCAAACATATCCCAACTTCCAAGTTTATGCATACTTTAAAGTTTCTCAAGACTCTGCGGGAGACAATCTCGTATTTATTAATAAACATATTGAAGAAAATCATAAGATTTTTAAGAAGTTTAAAAAGCTAACAGAAAAAGAAATATTAGAAGTTCAAGACTCAACAGATGTTGATAAAAGTAATAATGAAATATTAGGTTTTAGAGTTCTAGATTTAAGTGCTAATGGAATTTCATTTCTCACGAATAAAAAAGAAAGTGAGTACTTTGTCGATAATCAGTCCTACGAAATAACTCTTTCCTTTGAGGGTGATGTCTATCATCTCTCAAATGCCAAACTAGTGTATAATGTGGATTATGTTAATCCTAGGGCCGGGAATGTGGCCATGTATAAAATTGGCCTAAGTTTTGATCGCGATAAAAATTTTGCTAAGAGGGTTGATGAGCTCGAGGCCCGTCAAAATGATGGAGGCCAAGTACTTAAGGACTTTGAGAATTTTGCAGAATAAATTAATTCTTAAGGTATTCACCCTATGTGTTATTTCATTTCTAGTCTCTAGTTGTAGCTTTTTGCGCAACTTTCCCTCTTCTAGTAGTTCTAGAAGTACAACTGTTTCCTATTCAAAAAAGAGTTTTTCTTTTGTAGATCAAGCTGGTGAATTTTATTTGCAAAATGAATCTGGTCTTCAAAAAAACGAAAATAGAGTTGTGACCAGACGTCAATTATTACCTGAAAGCAGGGATGCTTCTAAACCACTTGAAAGATCAATTGTTATATCCAATCCCGGCCGCCTCGGAGATATTAGAATTCTTAGACCTTACCATTCTCAATATAGCGTTTGGTTTGATGGTGAAAGATACTTTACAGAGATGGTGTTAGACACTGAAAGACAAGGTCTTAAAATTAACATGAGAAGCCCAGAGCCAGAATGGCAAGGAAGCCGCTTCGAGAAATTTCCTGATGGTAATGGGGTGTATTGTTTTTATAGCCAAGTTATTGAGTGTGCTGTTGCCACGGGCTTTATCGATAAGGCAATTTCAGTCCAAGACGGTAGGATGGCCTTCCATATTATTTGGGAGGGGTATCCTTATATTCAAGAGCAGTACCCAGGCATACCAAAGCAAGTTTTTACGTCTGCAACTTTAGACTATGATGGTTTGAGTAATCAGGGCAAGCATCGTTTTGTATTAGGCTTTGCTGGTCAAAGTATCTTTTTTCATCTTGATGATGACCGTACCGTTGATCGCATTTTTTGGGTCGCTCAAGGTCTCTCAATTACGCCAATTTAATTATGGAATTATTGATTAGAAAAATTATTTACTTTATTTTTACGCTTTTTATGGCAACGGCGGCGATCTTCTTTGTTGTCAGGCTTTCTCCTGGAGATCCGGTAGAGAGAATTCTGGGACCAGACGCTACTGATATTGAAATAGAGTCTTATCGATCTCAACTAGGTCTTGATCAATCTGCCTTTCATCAGTTTATAGATTATTTAACAGGTCTGGTGACGGGGAATATGGGAGAGTCACTATTTAGCAACGAAGAAGTTGTAAGTCTGATGGCACAACATATGCCACCAACTATTTTTTTGGCCTTAACCTCTGTATTTTTAGCAATGGTTATTGGATCTTGTGTAGGGGTTTGGGCGGCAACACACAAGTCTGGATGGAGTGATAATATTATTAGAATTGTCACGCTTGTAAGTTTAGCGTTCCCGATTTTTTCTCTTGCTCCAATTCTTGTATTGATTTTTGCGATAAGATTACAATGGTTTCCAGTTTCAGAGTGGGAAAGTGCGGCCCATACAGTCTTGCCTATAATGACCCTAGTTATCCCATTGAGCTCCATTATTGCCAGAGTCGCCCGAAACAAATTTCTTGAAGAGTGTAATGCTCCATGGGTTACAGTTTTGTATGCAAAAGGTTTAAATGATTTTTCAGTGTGGTTAAGTATTACTAAGGTCTGCCTGCCTACCATCTTAAATGTAGTTGCCATTCAACTTTCAGTTGTTTTGGCCGGAACAATGATTACAGAAACTATTTTTGATATACCTGGTGTTGGTACTCTGCTTTTTGACTCAATTCAAAATCGTGATTATCCGGTTGTTCAGGCCGCGATTATATATTCTACCGCCATTTATATGCTGATCTATTTTATCGTAGATTATATCAATGAAGTACTTGATCCAAGAATTAGTACGGGAGGACAGTGATGTTTTCTTGGTCTAATTTTAACAAAGAAGTCAAAATAGGATTTTCTATACTCGGATTGTATCTTATCTGGGCAATTGGGTGGTTGTTCTACTCGCTAGTACTTAAAGGAAGCTTCGGAAGACCGTATTTACCACAAACCGATATTAGACGTGAGCTTTTCAGACCTTTTCAAGATGGATTAGTTTTAGGCACTGACATTTACGGTCGCTCACTTTTAGAAGTTATCTCATCAGGTCTGATCTATTCATTGGGCGTGGCTTTTACTGTAAGTCTTAGTTGTTTGGCCATTGGGGTTTCAGTTGGATATCTCACCGCTCGTAAGTCTGGTTTTATAAGAAGTTTTTTAGATACTTTGACTAATCTCATCTTTGTGTTTCCCAGCATACTGATTGCTATTATGATTATGTCTGTTTTGGGGCAGTCATTTTGGGGGCTGGTTTTTGCTCTAGTTGTTACAGGGTGGCCAGCGTATGCTAGAATAGCTAGGGGAGAAGCTTTAAGAGTTTTGGGGCTTTCCTATGTTGAAAGTGCAAAGGCCGTGGGTATGGGAGAGATGCGGCTCTTCTTAAAAGTTGTCATTCCTGCGATTATGCCTGTGATGCTCATTCATCTTGTTTTAGGTTTAGGTGGTGTGATTATTTCAGAAGCAGCATTAGGGTTTCTTGGACTTGGTGGAAGTGAGTATTCGTGGGGCGCTCTACTTTCAACAGCAAAATCAGTTTTGCTGGAAGCTCCTCACTTGGTCGTGAGCATTAGTTTTACGATGGCCGGCCTTATTATCGGTTTAAATTTGTGTGGTGATGGTTTAAGGGACTATTTTGATCCACACAGTAGAAAAAGGAAAGGATAGTTAGTGAACCCACAGTTAGGGCAGTTAATTATTACGGGAATTGAAGGAAAGTCTTTGAATAAAGATGAGTCACACTTCATTCAAAAAAATAAGATTGGTGGAATTATTTTATTTGAGCGAAATTACGAGTCGCCGGCGCAGTTAGCTGAGCTTGTTAATAATATACAGAAGCTAAGAGATGAATATCCTTTATTTATTTGTGTTGATCAAGAAGGTGGTAGAGTTCAAAGATTCGGACATCCTTTTTATCAGCTCCCGCCTGCTAAAGAACTAGCAGTATTAAACTCACCAAAAAGAGTCTTTTCAGCTTTTGATTACCTTGCAAAGCAATTGAGCGCTTGTGGTGTGAATGTAAATTTAGCACCAGTTTGTGATGTGCTGACAAATGATAAAAACTCGGTAATTGGTGACAGGGCATTCTCTAATAATGTTGCAGGTTCAAGTAAAATGGTTTCATCTGTTATTCGAGGTTTAAAAACAAATAATGTCTTGTCATGCGCGAAGCATTTTCCAGGACATGGTGATACATCTAAAGATTCACACTTTGACCTCCCAATAGTAAAAACATCACTTGAGCAATTAAGAGAAAGAGAGTTTTCTCCATTTGTGAAAGCTATAAAATCAAAAGTAGATTTTATTATGATGGCACACTTGATTGTAGATGCTATCGATGACAAGCTTCCTTGCTCACTAAGTAAAAAGGCCTACGACCTCCTTCGTAGTGAACTCAAATACTCGCGTTTAATTATTACTGATGATATGCAAATGAAGGCCATTTCTGACCGTTGGAGTTGTGAAGAAGCGGCTTTTATGGCGATTGAAGCCGGTGCTGACATGATTGAATATCGAGATCTTGAATTTGCCTCAAAAGCTTTGAGTGCATTAAAAGACGCAAAAAAGACAAAACTACTCCAGAATAAACTGATAGAAGACCGCTACGGCCGAATAATGAGGGCCAAGCAAGAAAACTTTAAAGAGTATTCGCCCATTTATATTCCAGATATTGAATCTTCATTTTCTGATAAAGAGGCCGGAGACTTTTTTAACTCACTTCGTGAAGAGATTGACCATAAAGCTCTGTGATAAGGATAATTTTTCCCCGACGCCTTAATCTAATAACTATTTGATATTCTTTAATTAGGTGCAATTTATTATGACTGTAAGTTTTTCTGAACTGAGGTCTAAAATAAGGACTAATTACGATGCTTGGATTTGCAGCTGTTGCATTTATGGGTGTAGCGGTTTTCATTATTACAATGACGATCTTTCAAGATGAAGGATCTTATCAAGCTCAGGAAAAGCTTGAAGATGCAGATCCTAGTAAGAAGGATGCTGGCGAGCAAGGCATAGTTTTAAAGTACTCTCGACCATTTTTCAAACGCTACATTTCACCGATTGTAAGCGGAATGAAAAATAAGAAATGGATAAAGGAAAAGTATAAGAGAAAAATTGCATCTGCTGGACTCTCAGACTATCTTACGCCAGAAGACTTTTATTCATTCAAATTATTTTTAA
>SKIL01000154.1 GCA_007116425.1 Bacteriovoracaceae bacterium
CGATCGGCCAGAGGGAAAAAAGCTAAGAAAGCATATAGAAAAAATATTTAGTGCTCATACTTCAGACCAAATCCTCACCCTTATTCAGGGACAAAATATGTGTCTTGACCCCATTTAAACGCACCAAATAGGGCCAAATTGCCCGATAGGGCCGATTAGTTACCATTAAATTTAGGCCAAATTTGACCTAAGTTACTCAAAACACATCTAGCGCTATTTGGCATCAGACTTGTAACTCAAAAATGCAAAGAAACTAGGCCTCATGGATAGATGCCTAAAATAAACACTCATTATTAAAGACTTGAGTGTTTGCAATAGGATGTTGCCACAAATGATTAGGGGGCACCATGAATGGTAAAACCGCAATAAATTCCGGCCGAGATCACAAAAGATTAATAGGCCAAAAACTCGTTCGGGCCAAAGCTGCAAATAAGGAGAGGTCACAATTCCTCATACTTCTTGCAACCTTGGGTTTAACTTTGAGTTTATTAATTGTTTTTGGCCAAAAGGCAGAGGCCAGAACTTCGATTCAAAAAGTAAGTTCAGAGGTTGCTTCTCATTACAACTTTGATACAGATGCAATTGAAACTTACCGAGGCCAAGTCATTTCGGCCGAGAGCTTAAAAAATAATGTGAAAAGCTCTGTTGAGATTTTAAATTCTCACATGATTGAAACAACGAGCGGTGAAATCGTTTACCCTGAAGAAGTTGAGTATATCCACATTAAAAATAATGATGTGAAACGATTTCCTGGACCACCAAATGTACGACAGTTAAAAAGATTCCCCTTCAATAATGATGGAGGAAGATAGACCCTATTCCATACCCTTTGTGTTTTTCCGACGAAAGAGGAGGCCTCCCCGGCCTCCTTTTTTATGCTTTAATTTTGTCAAGTAAAAAGCTCACCATCGGAAACTCTGGGCCATAATTATAAAGGGTAATGTCGGAATGAAATTTGAAAATAGAAAGCTTTAGTCCATGAGTTTTCTCTAAGGCGACAAGTTCTTGTTCTAAACGCATAATAGTGGGAATATATCGTAGAGGTAAATCAACAGAGTCAAAATCATCGGAGCGCAGCCACAGCTCACTTAAATCTCGGTCAAAGTGATAGGATGAGTTTAGAAAGTTTTGAGATAACTCATTATCATGTCTTACAAGACAAAGATGTTGAGCATAAAAAACTCCACCCTGTTTTAAGTTCCTGGCCACAGAATCCCAGTAATATTCTCTAAGGCCTGTCGAAGGAAGGTGACAATGAAGACAGTGAGCATCAAAGATAAAATCATATTTCTTTTGATTACATTGTTCTACACCCTGTAAGAGCGTTAAAAAATCAGCTTCCAATATTTCTAAATTAAAGAGACTTTCAAATGCCGCATACTCTAACTTAATTTGCGCATCTAAATTTAATAAATGCGCTTTAGACCAATCAAGTAATGTCAGATGATTTTGCTGCCAAAAATCAGGTGAAGCAGAATGTGAAAAATAATCTAACAGAAATGACCTGCTTCCAACCCCTACTTCTAAGGCCTTTGTTTTGGTGGAAGAATTCAAGATAATAAAATCGAGAAGCTCTTTCTTAAAACTAGGAAAACGGCCAAGCGACTCATGCAAAGAAAAAGAGTCAACATTGCTTTCTCGGGCCAGTTTTTTTAAACCTTTCTGCCATTCATACTGAAGTTCACTCGTCAACTTTTCATCCGTATCCATCATAATTAATTTTGAGAATGAGGCCAATACCAAAAAACGACACTCATCCCATCGAACCTTAAAAAATCTCCAGGAGAAAAACCAATGGCACCTTGGGGAACATCTCCTTTATAATAGTCAAACCAAAAGTCCCAATTACGGGTAAAATCCATATTAAAGGTATGAAGCGGATTATCTAGGTAATCGTATAAAATCTTGTAAATAAACTCAGAGCAATAAAGTGTTTCACCTTTCTCATCATAGGTATCCCAAAGAAATTGAGAATCAAAAGAAAGCCCGCGGTAATGTTGATCAAACTTATTTCGCAAGTAATGACCTCTTTGTGCATGATCACTAAAATATCCAGGAATAAAGTCTGGTCTCACAACAACCCAAGGAGCATCCTCTCTCAGCATAGAAACCCATTTAGAAAGTTCAATACTTCGTACTCCAATTAAGGCCTCTGCCAAGAGGGCCTTCTTCACACCATCGACTTCATAGACATCGAGAACCAAAGCAGAATGCGAGAAGGGATAACCCGTTTCGTCCTCAATATAATAGCAACTCCAACATCTTAAAGGGACAAGGATAATATCACCGGCCAAAAGATGATCAGGCCATTGCTCCCAGCTCTTTCGAGGTGTTTCAGAGAGAAAGCTTTGATCCAAGTTTCGAAAGCTGCCAGATGTATTGGCCACTGACACCTGAAAAGAGAAAAAAATGCTAAGAGAAAGAGATAGTACGAAAACACGAGATATCATTCGCTACTCCAGTGAATATATAGACTAATTTTGATTTGCCACATTTTTAAGGCGTTAAAATTGCTTCTTTTGGCCTTGATGTCAAGCTATCGCGAGTAAATAAAGGACAATCCTTCGAAAGAAAGTTGTTTTAAATTAATAACTTACAATCCGGCCTCTTACATTCTTTTTTAAACCATTGATTATCCGACAAGTTTACACGTGGAGAATCTAGTCCTGAGATTTATAATTAAAATGAACTGAAGGTTTGAGCATAATGCTCCGATAAATAAAACAAACTAGGGTTGAGACCACAAATTAAGTATGTATAAATCCAATATGAAACCTATTCACCTAACTTCTACGAACGTGGAGCACTTAAGGTCACCGGTGAAGTATGCTCTCTGTATTTCAACTTTCGTTTTGACCATTATATTTATTTTTTCTTTTATAAATCCCGTTCACGCATGTAACTACAGAGAAGATCCTGAGTTTCAGGCCCAAAAAGATATTTGCGAAGGTCGTCCCGGCTATCGATGGGATTGCAGCATGCATCGCTGTACGGCCGCGACAAGAGAGCACCGAGGGCCCGACAACGAGTATGGATTTGACACACTAGAGATGCGTGAAAGGTTTGAAGAGTGCCGATCAAAAGAAACCATAGATGAACGCAGAAAATGTTTTATTGAGTACGCACGAGAGCTTGCCGCAGGAAGAAATACGAATGTAAGTAGATTGTTACAAAATGAGGCGGTAGGCTCTAGTGTAATACTCAGTGCATACGTTACGATGGGAGTCTTAAGTGGTAATAGTGCTTTTAGAAACCAAGCTGGATTGACGAATTTTTGTCCCTCTCGATCAGTCATGGGTGTTACATCAGGGGTTGGTTTGGCCTGGGAAGCTAAAATTCAACTAAAAAATAAAAAAGAGCTCGAAAAAATTGCAGCAAACTATAAAAGGAGAGCAACCCAAGAGAGCCCTTTTGAGGCCCAAGTTGATGCAATTAGACATCTTAAGAAGCAAGAAGATGAAGTTCGTAAGTTTGCCGAGGAAAGAGTTAAGTTACACAAACTTATGCAAATTGGGTATGCGGCCTCAACCGCATTGGCCATTTACGAGATGAGTACACCTACATTTAATGAACGTTGTGGTTACGGTCAAACAGATAAAGACTTCGAAGTTGAATACTTAGAAGATGGAAAGGTTGTTGACACAGAAACATTCACTCACAACGTTTCAGAGACCGAAGGTCTTACTAATGAACATTTCAAGGAAATGGGGCTTGATCAGAAAGAAATAGGGAAAGATTATAATATTAGAGACCTAGATGGAAGTGTTCCTTGGTACCGAGTCTTCAGGCTTCAAAGACCTGAACACGTCGCAGTTGCATCAGCAGTAGGAGTTGGTATTAATTTATTTCTTGAAAGAAGAGCAGCAAGGCAGGTTAGTGACTCCGAAGATACAGTGAAATACTTCAAAGCTCTCCTAGCGACTTTTGAAGAGAGTCTCGCTGGCTTTTGTCCTAACGGTCGAAATGATATGAGTAGTCCTGAGTGCTATTGCTATACAGTTACAGGTGAGAGAAATCCCAATCGAACGAATAG
>SKIL01000272.1 GCA_007116425.1 Bacteriovoracaceae bacterium
AAAAGTTAAGTGTCTGAGATTACAGGAGGCTTGACGCGAAGTCCTTTCAGAATGATTGAGGCGAGCTCAAAAAGCTACAAAAGCTGGTCAAAATAAAGCCCCACTCTTGTGGGGCAGTTTCAGCTAGCTAAGCTCTTATATTTCCATAAGAGATAAAATTCGTTGCAAGAGTAACATTTACATTTTTCTTTACGTCTGGAATGATGATTTATCACACACATGTTTTTATTTTGAAGGAGACGTTCATTATTATGAATCCATCACACCAGTTTTTTTCAGGCAGTATCGAAGTTATTTGTGGACCAATGTTTTCAGGCAAAACTGAGGAGCTGATTCGTCGTGTGAGAAGAGCACAGATTGCTCGTCAAAAAGTTCAAATTTTTAAACCGGCCATCGATGATCGCTATCATGAGTCACAGGTTGTAAGCCACTCCTCTCTGACTGTTGAGGCGGTTCCGGTCGAGGGTTCTATTGATATTTTAAAACGCCTTTATGATACCACCAGAATTGTGGCGATTGATGAAATCCAATTTTTCGATCCAACCATTGCTCAAGTCGTAAAAAAATTGGCCCGACGTGGAATTCGTGTCATCTGCGCAGGTCTTGATCAAGACTTTAGAGGCCGTCCCTTTGGCCCAATGCCAGAACTGCTGTGTATCGCCGATAGTGTCAATAAAGTGAATGCCATCTGTACTGTTTGCGGAAGTGCGGCGACTAAAACTTTTCGCAAGCGCTCCGAGGGTGGCAAACTGAATGAAGATCAGGTTGTCGTAGGTGAAGCGGATGTTTATGAAGCAAGGTGTCGAACTCATTTTGATTATGCAGACGAGCAAGAAGAGCAACTTTTGGCCTATACTATCCAAACTCAACCTCTACCTGAGGGCCAATACGCTCGTCAGGGTGAATTAAAGCTTTAACGCTCTTTTCGAGCTCTATTCATGAGTGCTATAGTGTTTTAAAACTCGGGAGTTTATATGAGCACTATTCCATCTCATTTGAAGAATGTTGACGTTTTTATTTCTGAAGAAAAGATTCAAAGTCGAATCTCCCAGCTCGGTCAAGAAATCACAAATGACTTTGCTGGCGAAGAAATTGTCGTCATCGGCGTGCTCAATGGCGCGTTTATGTTTTGTGCCGATCTTATCCGCCAAATTAAACTTCCAGTGCATCTCGAGTTTATGGGAGCTTCTTCTTATGGTGATGGAACGGAAAGCTCCGGCCAGCTAGATATTACCCTGGATCTCAAAAAATCAATCGAAGGTAAAAACGTTGTCGTTGTCGAAGATATTGTTGATACCGGACTTACACTAAAATATCTTTTGGCCGATTTAAAAAATCGTTCACCAAAAAGTTTAAAAACATGTTCACTTTTACATAAACCTTCAAAGACTCAACATCATATTCCAATTAATTACCTCGCTTTTGAAGTAGAGGATCAGTTTGTGATTGGTTACGGTCTAGATTTGGCCGGAAAGTATCGCGAACTTCCATTCATTGGTTTGTACCGTGGTGAATAAGGACGTGAGTGTTCTTAAAGAGGTTTTCCAATCAGGAAGTGTTCGAGTCGATCTTGTCGGTGGGACTTTGGACCTTCGGCCTTTAAATCTTATTATCCCCAATGTGGTTACTGTAAATATGGCCACAGGGCTTAAGGCCAAAGTGAATCTTTCAAGGCTTGCGAAGTCTTCCTCTGACAATGCTCAATATATTATTGAGTCAAAGGACTATCAGCAAATATATAGGTTAAATCAAGAAGAGTTTGATCAAATGAAGGGCGATGAAAGTGCACCATTGCGCTTTGTTCTTCTGATTATCGATCAGTTTTTTCGTTTGCCTGAAGTTCGAAAAAATATTGCTTTTGATGAAGCTGAAAGTTTACGCGTTCTCTTAGAGTCAGATGCTCCTGCGGGTTCTGGGCTTGGAGGCTCTTCAGCTATGGGGGCGACCTTATTAAAGGGACTTTTCAAACTTTACGAGCTTGATCCTTGTCCTGAAAGAATCATTTCAATTGTAAATAATTTGGAAGGAGTCATTTTAAATCGTGGCCCTGCTGGTTATCAAGATTATTATCCCGCCATGTATGGGGGATTGCTCGCCTTGGTTTCAAAGGCCTATGGCATAGAAGTTGAACAGTATTATGACGAAGAGTTTTGTCGTGATTTATGCCAGCATTTGACTCTCGTTTCAAGTGATATCTCAAGAAACTCTGGTATTAATAATTGGGAAGTTTATAAATCATTTTTTGATGACGATGGAAAAACGAGGATTGGCCTTCACTCGATTGCAAAGGCCTCCTTTGATTTGTATCAAGGGCTAAAAAGTAAAAATCTTAATGCTGTTTTAGAAAATATATGTCTTGAGGGTGAAATAAGAGAAAATCTTTTTCACGGCATTGTCCCTCAGGAAGTTCGCGAACTGTATCTAGAGCTTCGCAAACAAAATTTAGTCAAAGGGATGAAAGTCTGTGGCGCCGGCGGCGGGGGATGTTTTCTTCTTGTTCACTCGTCGGCTCAAAAGGCCTCAATTGAAAAAGTTGTGAACTCACATAAAATGCGTTGTCTTGATTTGACTATCGAAAAGGCCTTAGTTTGATGGAAACAAAAAATATAGCTGGAATCAGTATGAAGGGAGGCCGTCGCGATAATTTTTATCTGTCTTTGATTGAGTACTATGCAGATCAAGACCGCTGGTTTTTGCGATCACTCCTAAAAGTGAAAGATGGTAGCTCGACAATAGAATCTTTTGAAAAGAAAAAGCAGGAACTCGAGGGGGATGAAGTCATTCGCGCGTGGATTGAAGAGTATAACCTTCACCATTTGGTGGTTGATATTCCACTGTCCTATCCGGTTTATCATGAGCAGAGTAAGGTTCGCCAAGAAGAGGAGATGCCTCATCTTAAAAAAGTGGAGAGTTTGATAGAGGAACTCTTAGAGACAGATCGACAAATTCGAGAGAAAAACCCCAAAGTGTACGAGCGCGAAAGAAATCTTGAAGATCTTATTGATGTCACTCGCGATATTTTGGATAAAAGGCCAGATGAGCATATATTATCTCGCTCATTTAAGAGGCGATTGAAAAAAGGCTTTTTACCGTATTGGAATCGAACGTTAGATTTGTGGGTTTGGTTGCATTATTATGATCAGCTTTTGGATTTATTTAATGTGTCTTTTGATTCATTTGGAAATACTTCGCTCATGAACCTGTTTCGCTTTGATTATTTGCGCTCATTTTTTCCTGACGATTTAAAACTATATGAGGGCAATTATCACATTATGTTGATTGAATTATTGCGTGCAAAGATTATTCATAAAAAAGATATAATGAACCTTTCAGATCTTGATCTTGGTGTTGAGGCACGTCTTGATATTATTAAGAAGATTGAAAAGCATCTAAAGATTTTTATTTACGATCACGATCTGGAAATTTTAGTTAAAAAACCTCGTGCATTCGAGTCGTTCATTTTGGCGGTCACTGGCCGAAATATGCATCTGAGTGAAGTTCAAAAGTTGCCAGAGTGGACACTTCCTGAGAGAACTCGTTTTATTGCTCCGAAGTTTTCGACTTAAGTTTTTTTGGGTTTTCGATAAAGAAGTGCTTGAGTCCGTATATGACAAAGAAGTAAAAAATTACCTGAAGAAACATATACACGCCAAGAGGGCCTAAGTCTAAGGCCTGGATCCCGATAAATAGAAACATGGGAACACCGACCCAGGCCATAAATCTAATATAGAGAAAGGCACGGCGTGATTTCTTAACAATATAAAAGGCATACGTCAGAATTTGAATCAGAATGATTGCCAGAAAAGAGAGTGTGAGTGATTGCACGAGCAGTTGATGAAGTTGGATATGAAAGTTTTCAATTCCGCCCATTTGAGCAATCGCCTGCTGAGTATCTGTCCCTAGCTCTTGGCGCATTCGATCAAAGAAGAGTCGATAAAAAGTTTCAAGAAACTGATCTGACGTTAATCGCAGATAAATGTAGCGCATGAGCGCCACGTCTCCC
>SKIL01000051.1 GCA_007116425.1 Bacteriovoracaceae bacterium
ATTGTAGCATATTAGGGTTAAATAGATTGATAGGAAAAATTGGATCAGCTTTATGTCAGTTAAAATAATTAAAAGAAACTCTGTTATATATAATAGTATTTTTTTCGTACTGCTTTCACCTCTCTTTCTCCATTTGATTATATCATTAGACCGAGGAACTTCTGTCTTTGACTTCGGTCAATTAAAGGCCATGGTTGAAAGTAATTTATGGCTTTTTGGTGGGGTTGTTTTCTTATCTTTTATTTTATTCCGGGCCTATAAGTTTTCACTTTATTTGTTTGCTGTGTTTGTTGCCACTATCTGTGGTCTTTCATTGATACCCTTTGTTTTTAGTTTTAATAAGCTTTTATTATTTCTTGCTACTCTATATTTACTCACGGGGTTTTATTTTTTTGTTATTTTAAAGCTGGAGTTTGAAGATTCGATTTATCGGCCGGCATTTAACTGGAGAGAGATTGGTGGAAGAGATCTATATGGATTAAAGGTAGAGGTTAAAAGCTTAAGAGAGTCAAAAACATATATCGGATTTTTAACTAATTGGGACCCTTCTGGGTTTTTTGTTCACTTAAATGAGAAAAGTAATATTCGTGGAAAACTTCAGCTTAAACTATTTTTTGAAAATCAGGTTTATCAAGCGCAGGGGGTTATCGCAAGTCGATATGATCGCGGTTATGGAGTGAGAATTGTTGAAGATCAACAGCTTGGTGGGCAGAGTTCTCCACAAAATAACGGAATTCTGAGCTGGCCTGAATATTATGATATTATTACAAGCAGAGGATATAAACCATCTTATGGATAAATAGGTGAAAGTGATGAGAAAATCATTGGCCGTAATATTTTTTGTCGGAGTCTCTCTTTTGGTGACATCTTGTCAACGTGAGATGACTCCTGAGTCTGCACTAAGAGGTTACGTTGAATATCGATTTGGAGAAGGGCAGTCGATTTCCGAGCTTTTGTCTAGAACGACAGGGCCATTACATGAAAGGCTACAGGAAATGTCTGAGGAAGAATTTCAAAACTTTCTTGAAATGCGTGAGTATCGACTTAGGAGATTTAGAGTCGAGCGCACGAGCTGTCAAGATGAGCAGAAGTGTCACCTGACCTATCTGCTCAGGTATGATCAGTTTAATGACAATATTAAAACCTTCTCTGTTGAGGTTCGCAAAATTGCAGAAATTGTGGCCGAAGGAAATACTTGGAAAATAGCTGATGTTAAAGATGTTAAAACATTTTTTGATTCAAAAGAGCCAATCGAACCTTAATTATATTTAAAGAAATTCATTTTATGGCCGATAAGTAGTCCATGAGTGATAGCAAGATTGATTACAATTTTATACAAGAGCTGACAAACGAGACATTGAAAATGACAGCTCGTGGAAGCGTCTCTTTGACTGATCAAATTAAAGGACACATAGACTCATACTGGGGGTTAAAACATATCCCGGAACTCAAAATTTTTCGCCTTAATATTGCAGACTACTCAATTGATATACCTACAAATTGGTCCATTTTTGAACTTTTGGCCCAAAGCTATAAAGGCCATAGAGCAACGGTTTTAGTTGTTCCAAATAATGATAACGATAAGCTCGTTGATCTCTTTAGTGGTATCGTTGGAGAAAGAAGTAGATTTGCATTTGTCGTTGCTCGCGGGAAATGCTTGCTTGTTAAATATAAGAACGAAGATCAAGAAAGAGCATTAAAAGACATTGTTTACTCAGATAATACTAACGGAGATGTAAGTGTTTCTGAAGAGGCCGATTGCTCTTACGCCGCATAAAAAAGGGTGAGCTTTCACTCACCCGTCTTAATCAATACAATGTACCAAGTCTAATTAAAGTGCCAAGTAATACTCTTTAAGCATCTTTGCATCTTTTTCAAGGTTTGGGCTATTGCAAATCATGTAACCTTTGCAGTCATTACGTTTTAATACGTTTAATAAACCTTTCCAGTCAAAATCAGAACTTTCAAGGTTGAGGTGCTTTAAGTCACCTTTGGAGTTTGAACTAATACCTGAAATATGAATATGCATATTATTAATAGCATCCTTTCCAAGCTCTTCAACAAGTGTGTCTAAAACCTCTTGGAACTCCTCTTCACTATTATAGCTTCCAGTTCGGGCGTATAAATGTGAAAAATCCATACAAGGACGGCACGAGTTTACATTCTTTGTTAAGCTTATAAGCTCTTGAAGTGAACCGAACTGGCTGGTTTTTCCAGTAAGCTCTGGACGAAGCTCTATTTCAATATCAAGGCGACCGAGCCTTTCTTCAATAACATTCATTGATTTTTCTACTAAATCAAAAACATCGTAAGGCGAGTCTTTCATATAAAAAGCAGCGTGAAATGTCATAGACTCTGCACCGCAAAGATCAGAAATTTTAGCTGTTTGTATAATTCTTTCTACGGATGAGTCAATTTTGTCTTGCTCTCGAGCATTGAGATTAATGTAGTACGGTCCATGTGAGGTAAGGGGGATACCAAGCTCGTAAGAAACTTTACGAAGTCCAGAAGAAACCTCTTCTTTCATTCGGACACCGTGTGCAAACTCTAGTTGCATACAGTCGAGGCCAAGAGAGTGAATCTCTTTTACACCTTCGATCGGATTATTCTTTTTAGCTGTACTGTTGGGAACGCCGGCCGTTCCAAAAAGAAGGCGATCAAACCTCATAAATTTCCCCCAATGCTCAAAAAATATGTTTTGCGCTTAAAAAATAAGTTAATCTCGTCTAGCTTCATATCATGACTAGGGGCGCGGCAAAAGTCGCACCGTGAAAAACCTTTTAGATTCAAGGCCTTACGGCTGGTTCTTCAGGTGAGTCACAAGATATGATAGAGGCTCATTTAACTCGTCAGGTTATAGCTCTATTGGGCGTAATTGTCTATAATGACGTATGTTTATTGTAATATTGACAGGATGACACCACTTGATTTTTTATGCACCCTTATATGCTTTTTTGTATGTCTTTACTCCGATCTATCTGTCGGGAAAATTAGCACCGTTTGAAATTAATATGGCAGAGTCAGCAGTTGCCTCTCTCTGTGTGTTTTTAATTTTCTTGCTCGCTGGTAGGGAGATTGTTTTAAAAACGTATAACGCAGAAATAAAGACAAAGGGAAGAGTGTGGGAACTCTCGCAAAACGTGGGAGTAAAGCTCGGAGTAGGTTCTGTTGACATCTATGTGACGAGATTCTATCCGGGAACTTTTCTTTGCCTAAAAAGTTTCTGGAGAAGGCCAACGATTATTTTGAGTCAAAAGTCTATTGAGCTTGTTGATGACGATGAGCTTCGGGCACTACTTGTGCAGGGGTGTCTACGCTTTAAGCGAGAAGGCCATTCGTGGAGGTTGTTGGGCGCATTGTCCTTGGGGTTTTTCATTCTTCCTTATTTGTTAGTTGCAAGATTTATCAAGAATCAATATGTCGTGGCACTTGTAAGCTTTTTTTATTATCCCTTTTTGAAGATAGATGAGGCGATAATTAACAAAAAAAATGAAATTGGATATTATGACACCTTAACTTTAGAAAACCTTGAAAAACCACACTGTTTTTCTTCAGCTCTAGTGAAATATTTTGATAAAGCATATTCTGATAACACCATTGTAGGCTTATTTGAGAATTCGTTTAGCATTGTCTTGCCTCGTCGAGATGATAGTCTAGGACTTGTTTTTGAATCATCTAGCTTGTCAGAGAGAGCAGAGCTTTTAAGCCAAAAAAGTGTTTATGTAAGACAGGAAAGTGGCAATGGGTAATAAAGACTCAACAAGCTATTATCCCCTTTTTTTTACAATTGTTTTTCTCATTATTCTTTTCCAATACTCTTTCGCTGGAGTTGAGGCCATTTTTTATGACCTGCGAACACGCTTAGATATTGGAGCTAGAGATCAACAAAATATTGTCTTTGTAACAATGGATGAGGAAAGTGAAGAGTTTCTTGGAGAGACCTACCCTTATACTTATATTGGACATAAGAGATTGTTAGAGCGACTACTTCTTGATCGTCCGG
>SKIL01000175.1 GCA_007116425.1 Bacteriovoracaceae bacterium
AAGATTGCAAAAGCTCTCCCGATTACAATTTTAGGTCAATGGGTACCAGAAATTGTTTTAGTATGGATCGAGAAAAAAGTCGCTGAAAATAAAGACCAGATTTTAATCTTTATAAACAACGAACTCGAAGGTCACATTCACAAAATCCTACAAGAGTTACAGCAAATTCTTCTGGCCGCGCCAGACAAATATCAAGATCAAAAAGAGGCCCTAGAAGTTTTGCTAACTCATAAAATCTGCTCTTATGCTAAAGAGTTCGATATTGAACAAATCATCTACAATAAGCTTGACCAAATGCATGAAGATGAATTTTATCAACTCATTAACGAGACCACCGAAAACGAGCTTGCCTACCTCCAATACCTTGGCGCCGCTCTTGGAGGCTTTGCAGGAGTTATTTTGTACCTCGCAACACATTTCTAAATATACATTTATTAGATAGAAGGTATTACCTCTCTCTATTGATTTTCTTTTTTAAGTTGATTATAGATATTCTCCCTAATAACTTGAGAAGGAGCGGAATCATGTGGAAAAATTTCTCAGTACTTATTGCTTTAGTCTTTATTTTTGCGGCAACTGCAAAATCTTCAGAGCTAAACTATTTACTATCTGACGAAGCCAGATTACACGGAACATATTTTTCTAAGAATCAAACCAGTTCAACTTTCGAGAGAGTTAAGTTTAATCAACTCGATAAAACATTAGCGCAAAAGGTGCTTACACTCTTAGATAAAAGATATGAGCAAATTCGTCGCTTGCCAGACATGGGAATAGACTCGGGAGTTGTCATTAAGCAGACCTTCAAAGTCTTCACACAAAATGGCCAACAGATGGGATATATGGTTGAACTTTACGATCATATTCAACACCCACATTGGGGAGACTCAGGAACTTATCTTTGGTTTGATCTAGACTTCACGCTTATTGACCAATACGAGTGGGAATGGGAGCGATAAGCTTCCTTCGGTTTTTACTTATCTCATTTTTTTTGAAGTTCAAGAAATTGTCATTTCATTTAACCACATAATATGATGCTGTAATGATAAATTTAATGAACTTCTTAAAACTAACAGTATTTGCCTCAATCATATTTCTTTTTAGTGCAACCTCAAGCGAAGCATTCATCAATATAGAAAGCTTAAGACAATCCAATCAAGTCGGTCTTCTTGGTAGTGTTGGTTTTCGAGTTTCTGGAGAGATCGGAAATGCTGAGAAGTTCACGGGTACGATTAACACCATCGACGGCTACCTGACAGAAAAGCGCGAAATCTTAATTATTGCAGATTATGGTTACGGTAGAAGTTTCGGGCAAAGAAATCGCAACGACGGCCGTCTTCACCTACGCCACACACGTAAATATGACGATTTCCCGGATGTCGAAACCTTTGCCCAAAGTCAGTTTAATGAATTTACAAGACTAAGAAATCGATCTCTAGCGGGAGCAAACCTAAGATTTCAACTATTTCGAGACGAACATAAATTCCTCTATCTTGGAACAGGTGCGTTTTATGAAAAGCAAGATCGCGAGAGCTCTCCCAATCGCGATGGAGTTAGGGCCAATATTTATATCTCCTACCTCTATAAACTTGAAAAAAATCTTGAAGCATCTATCACTGGTTATTATCAGCCATACGTAAATGAATTCTCTGACTATTGGGTGAATTCTAACGCTGGACTTGAGTATTTTTTCAGACGTTCATTGTCTTTTAGAACAGAAGTTAATGTCGCCGTTGATGGAAATGCACCCGATGGAGTTAAATCTACCGATATCAAATATCTAACAGGCTTTAATTTTCGCTACTAAAGGATCACGCCAAAAGCGCCTTTCTCCATTGATTAAAATTGCTTATGACGGAGAAGTCCAAGTAGTCTGGGTAGGTCCATGGGAGGGGTCGATAAGTTCCGGACTCAAAAATATATAAAAGTTCGGCGTAAAGGTTCTGACTCAAATAAATTCGATGTGAGTAAGGCTTTGTTGAGATGAGTAGGGCCTGCTCCAAAAGAAGGAGCCCAGGGTCGATATTAACACTTCTATTTTCACCTTGAGCATATTCTCTTTCTTTTTCCATACTCCAGGTCTTCGCAGTAATAAGAACTTCTCGCTTATAACGGCCTCTAACCTGAACAAAAATTCGCTTTAAATTCTCTCCCATTTCTTTTGAATAATAGGATGACATAGGAAAGAATTCGACCTCATACTTTTCAATAATTGCTCCCCAATCTTTGGCGATCATATCCAAAAGATCATTTATCTGACAGGTTTTTTCATTCCACAAAAGGGCAAAAAAAAGACTCCCCTCGGAAGGGGAGTACTTGGCGTGCATTGGCATAAAATATTACTCTAATGAATCTTTGACGTCTTGATTTCCACTGAGACGACTATAAGCACTTCTCAGGTACCGTACCGAAATAATTTGAAAGATGGAAGCCTCTTTACGATCTGAAATATCATTAACTTCATATTCTTCATCATCTCCAAGTCCGGCCAATTCACTTGGTATCCGAGCGGCTTTATCATCAAAGTCGTCGTAATAGGAGTCATCATAATCACCAAAACTAAGGCCAACGCCTCCACCTTGACCGTCACTTCCCCCTGAACCGACACCCTTTTTGTTCTCACTATCATCTGCAAGGAGACTTGCCTTCTCAGTGTCATCCTCTTTCATATCTATGCTAGGAGGAGCTGCAAACCCAAGAGAAGATAGAAGTTGAGATGGAGATGTTCCTTGCTTTCGAAAAACGTCGCCAGATCCAGCGTCCATATCTCGCAGAAATCTATCCCGAGCAGCTCTTAAATCTCTAAGCATCGTTTCCCGGTCTTCTGGCTCAAGTTCATTAATCGCTCTTCTCCCTCTATCTCTAATGGCATTATGCAAACCGGCCAGACGATCACCATTCCCTAAAGTTTCACCTGAAACACGCTGTCCTAAAATATCATCAACAATCGATGTCCCAAGGTTTGTTGCGCTTCCAAGTGCTCCTCCCATATCAAGCCCATCAGGAATATCAACACTTTCCAAAGCTTGGCTATAGGGACGACAAGAACCAGAGTTAGTTCTTCCGTTTGGACACGGGAAATCACCATCAACTTGAATATGACTGGAGTCCATTCCACCAGAGCCTGTCAATCCAGGGCGTTGCAAGTCAATTCTGGAAGGATCTCTATAAGTAGGGTCCATCCCTCCGTTTGCACCAAAATCATCAAAGCGCGAAAGAATCTCCATAAGTGTGTCCATTCTCTCTTTAACTTCTCCCATATCTTTTTTTGTTTGATTTATTCCTTGATGAACACCCGCATACATAATTCCATATGCAATTGCCCTTCTCTGAGGAGTCCCAAACAAAAACTGTAACTGTGTCTGCCCCAACGCCAGAAGAGCAATCGCAGTACCAGCACCAGGCCCCGCAACCATACTTGCAAAATAGCCTCCTAAAGAAGCATGAGCAGAAGGAAAGAACATTTCAATCATCTGTGAGGCCATATACTCCAAACTCGGTGTAAATCTTTTCTCATCGTCTTGAGTAAGTAATTTATCTCCTTGATTAAAATCAAAACCAAGTGAACTAAATGTCCTTAAAAACTCGATCTCTTGGTGAGTCGATGCAACAGGCGTACCTCCGCAGATGGCCGTATTATAGGCCGTTATCGTCATAAAAGTTTGACAAGGGGAACAGGCGCTAACCGGTGCCTGTTTTGCATTATTTTCAGCGGCATCTTGTCCGCCAGGCTTTGGGATAAGGCGACTGGCATAATGGGCGGCAGCTGCACCTATCGATGCTGGACACTGTGTTTGACAAGGTCCGGGACAAGTTGTTAAAGCTGCTCCGACGCTCTCACAGATTCGATTGGCCATTAACTCCATACCAATCTGCATTATCGCTGTTGTTAAGGACGACTGAAACATTCTCGCAGAAAACTCCTGCCATTTCTGCTTCTCCGACAATATCTTATAAAGTTCTGCATAGTTCTCATAAAGCTCTAAAAGCGCCTCTCTCTGGG
>SKIL01000188.1 GCA_007116425.1 Bacteriovoracaceae bacterium
GAAGTGCCCTTTGCTAGAAGCCTGGCCCTAGATAATACGGCCGATATTCACTTAGTTTTTAATCGAGATTTGCAATTAGTCGATTTTAATTCTCCTGCGGCCCTTAATTTAAATTTAAAAGACACTGATCTTTTTACAGACATTAGCGATACCATAACGCGTTTTAATTTAAGCGGTCGTGGTGAAGTGGTTATTGGTCAGTCTACCTATGAAAAAATAACAAAAAGTTTAAAGGATGTTGATGGAACAGTCGTTGGAAGCCATCTTGTTTTACACGACATTACCTTGCAACGAAAGTTACATCGAGAACTTGAAGAAGTGAGTAGAGTGAAAACTCAATTATTAGGAGTTATGGGTCACGACCTCCAAACTCATCTCTCTTCTCTTTCGCTACTATCTGAAGACTTAACTAAGCATTATGATAAATACTCACGAGAAGATATTAAGGCACATGCTGAAAATATTTTTTATGCTTCACGAAACTGTGTTGAGTTTGTGGATCAAATGATTACTTGGTCGAAGTTTTATTTAGTTGAAAACAAACTCCATCGATCAGATGTGGAAGTTAATCAACTCTTAACTGAAATTATTGATTTTTATATGCCGATTTTACAACAGCGAAACCTTGAAATAAGGGTTGATAATAAGTATAATGGCCATTTGTATACTGATAAGAACATGTTGCAAGTTATTTTGCGCAATCTTTTAAGTAACGCTGTGAAGTTTTCCTATGAAGAAAGTGAAATTATCATGACTGTCTCAAACTCATTTTTAAATGGAGTTTCATCTGTGAAATTTTCAGTTCAAGACTTTGGGCGAGGGATAACGGAAAGTGAGCTTGAAAATATCATGAGTAAAGATGTTCAGTCTGTTAAAGGCTTCGGACTGTTTGTATCAAAAGAATTTACAGGTTATCTTAGTGGTGTTTTGGACGCACAGTGTGACAAAGGGCAGGGTTGCACATTTAGTCTCACCCTGCCTTTAGTCGATAGAAAGTCTTAGGGAGTAGGGAGTCACATAAGACTTTCTGAGTTAATTTTAATGGGAAGTTAGAATTTAGTGAATCACCCGATCGGGTGATTTTTACTTATTTTTTTCGAGTTCGGATTTTTAGAACATCGTATTTCCATTCCATTTCACCTGTAATTTCAAAGTTTTGGTAGAAATAGATATTTTGTGAAAAGTCACGGGCCTGATTGCTTGGAACGGAGAGTCTAATAAAGTCGTTTGCTTGGGCAATAACCTGACAAGATGATTCAGGTATGCAGTCCTTCAGGTATATTGTTATTTCAAATCCGATAATTTCGTTTTTATGTTTATTTAAGGTGCGACCAGTAAAAGTGTAGCTACGAGCTGAGCGAGGGACTAGGTTGAGATTTGTTAGCTCTAAATGATCTTGATCAATTTGAGAGGTATGAGAAATCTGATCAAATACTTCGAACTTAAGAAAGATACCGCCAGCACTCAATCCCAATACAAGGAGAACTCCTCCCAGAATGCGTTTCTGGGAGAAGATTAAAAGTGAGATAGCGATAAAAGCAAGAATTGGCCAAAACATAAGCTTCAAATACTTACTCTCTACTTAACGAACTTTAAGGTCATTCGATCACTTTCACCAATCGAAAGATAGTGCTCACGGTTTTCATCTCCAAGTCTTAGTGCCGGAGGAAGAGTCCAGACTCCACTTGGGTGATCAGCACTGTCCTGGGGATTAGCATTAATTTCACTGTAGGCCTCTAATCTAAAACCAGCTTTTTTGGCCATAGCTATAACGTAGTCCTGACTGACATATCCACTCTCTGCTTTTGGGTCTTGATCTTCTTTTGAGTTCTTTGCTCGATGTTGAACGACACCTAAAACTCCACCAGGACGAAGGGCTTCGTAGAAAACATTAAACACTTCTTGTGCTTTTCCTTGGCCCATCCAGCTGTGAACGTTTCTAAAGGTTACGATGCGATCAACACTTTCGGTCGGGACTGGTAGTTCCATGGCCACTGGGGGCTCAAAAACGCTTAATTGAACGCGGTCGTAAATATCAGGGGAATCTTCAAGCTTTTGTTTGAGGTTTCGGTTGAGATTGCGACGAAATTCACTTGGTGAATCTTCACTAAAGATGGCCAGAGTAAGTTGTCCTTCTTGTCTTAAGTAGGGTGCCAAAATTTCAGTATACCAACCACCTCCTGGAGAAATTTCTAAAACGTGGTGGTGTGGTCTAATGTCAAAAAACTCTAGAGTTTGATGAGGGTTGCGGTAGACATCTCTACTTCGGTTGTCCTCTGAACGGTGATCCGAATTAATAATTTGCTGGAGGTCATGGCTTAGTTGGAGCGGGGTGTTGGCTTCCTGCTCAGGGTCAATCTTGGGAGAACAAGCAACGAGTCCCAATAGGGTCGCGAGTAAAGTGATTTTTTTCATATTATTGTCCTTTTGCAATCAGTCGTTTAGAGTTGCTGGAAACTTATATCATCATTGTTCGTTGAAATCCTAAAACATTGGGATATTAGATGGCAAATCAGAAAGGATCGATCGTTATGTCAGACTCAGAGTCTCAGGAATGTCCAAAATGTTCTTCGCCTTATGGCTATCCCGATCAACATCTGTGGGTGTGTCCGGAGTGCTCTCACGAGTGGTCGCTTGTTGCTTCTAGTGACGAAGTAAGTGAACTTAATGAAGCTCCAAAGTTTGTTGACGTGAACGGGAAACAACTAAAAGACGGTGACACCGTTCGAGTTGTGGGTGATTTAAAGGCCGGTAAAGATGTGATTAAGTCGGGTACAAAAGTAAAAAATATTAAACTTTTGGATGAGCCTGTTAATGGACACGATATTTCATGCAAAATTGATGGTCACGGGTCTATGTATCTCAAATGTTCTGTGGTTAAAATAGACTAAGCGCTAAGGAAGTCACAATAGCTTTTGAAAAAAGTTAAAAGCTCTTTTGAGAGTTCCTGATCATCAAGTGCAAGCGTTTGAAACTCCATTCTTAGGTATTTTCCTCGCTTGTGAACATCGAGGCGATGAGTTTTAGATTTAAGCTTTAGAATGTTTGGATAAAAGTTTTGAGGAACAATACTCGAAGCGGGACTGGAGTTAGATTTGGAAATTTGAGTGATAAAAAGTTTATCAAATTCTGGATCGCCTGTTTTGACTCGCTTCATGCCGATCTCTTTCGTTTTTTCTCTAACTCCAAGCTTGCTCCAGAGAATAAAGTCTGGAGATTTTGACAGGCCCTGGGAGTCCATCATGAACAGGAGGATATTGCCTCCAACTTGCTGACCAATTGCCTTTCTCATAGAGAAAAAATTGACAGAAATCTCATTTTTTTTATACGGGATAAAAGCTGTTGGATTAAAAAACTTACTGAGAGGTGGTACATGGCCACCATTGTTTTTTGCAAGTTGATTTAAGGTCTCAAATGTCTTCTTCTTTCTTTGATAAGAAAAAAATATTATAAGAGTTAAAACAGCGAAGAGAATAATAAAGAAAATAAAGATAAGTGGCATGGGCCTATCTCTTTAGTTTTTCTGCTTTTTGGATATTATTGAGTAGCTCGTTGCACTGATCGAGATCAAAGTCTTTAAGTGGGTGAGGATCGTTTAGCTCTTTAGGCTTTGCAGAAGTTTTTAAAACCTCGATTCGATTCTTTAAAACCATTTTCAGTTTTCGCAACTCTTTTGCGTTCCATTGATCAAGCTCGTTGATGGGTTTTGATTTTATATTGGCCATGGGTTTTAATCTCCTAGTCCTTAATTAAATCTAAGAACTTTTGTTTTGATAAGTAAGTTCTATAAAATAAGGTGCTTCAATTGAAAAGTCTAAACTGCCCCACTAGCGTGGGGTTTTGATAGCGGAATTCTTACCCAGATCTGAATTCAACAGAATATCTCTACTTAATGAGTACGTGGTTGTGATACCAGATATACATCTCAAGGTGATTTTGAAGATTTTCTTTTGTTTTGGTCGTGCACCAGGTTTTTCTGATGAGTCGATTA